>JALZDD010000252.1 GCA_030862715.1 Actinomycetota bacterium
CGCGGTAGAGGATCTCCGCGCGTCCCTTGAACAGCGCCGACCAGCCCACGTGGGTGTCGGGGTCGAGGTCGTCGACCAGCAGCGCTACGGCGCTCTCGTCGATCTGCTCGGCCATCGAGGAGTGGGCAGAGGTGCGGATCCAGAGCGCTTCCTCGTGCACGACGTGGTTGACCGGTAGCACCACCGGGCCGCGCGGTCCGGTCCAGCCGATCCGGGAGACCTGGGTGTCCGTCGCGAGCCGCCAGGACTCCTCGACCGTGAGCTCTTCCAGTTGGGCCACGCCCATTCCTCCCCTTCGTCGTCACTTCTGCGTCTCAGTGTTTGAGGATCAATCGCCTGCCCGGCCAGTCTGCCAGTTCTGTTCTGTTATTGTTACCGAGTCATGATGCGCAGCCTCCTCCTTAGCTGCCGCAGCGGGGTCTGAGAAGCCGGACTCCCTCGCTGCGGAGGTTTGACGTGCGCCGGCACTCGCTTCCATCTGATGAGGAATCCGCATGACCAACCTGAGCAACTCCCGCAACCAGCAGAAGCCGTCGGGGATGCCGCACCAGCGCTACCGCGCGTTCGTGCCCGTCGACGTACCCGACCGCACCTGGCCTGCCAAGAAGATCACCAAGGCTCCGCGCTGGCTCTCCACCGATCTGCGTGACGGCAACCAGGCCCTGATCGACCCGATGACGCCGGCCCGCAAGCTGCGGATGTTCGAGCTGCTGGTCGCGATGGGCTACAAGGAGATCGAGGTCGGCTTCCCGTCGGCCTCGCAGACCGACTTCGACTTCGTGCGCAAGCTGATCGAGGACGACCGGATCCCCGATGACGTACAGATCTCGGTCCTGACCCAGGCTCGCGAGGACCTCATCTCGCGCACCGCCGAGTCGATCGCCGGCGCCCCGCGCGCCACGATCCACCTCTACAACGCCACCGCGGAGCTGTTCCGCCGGGTCGTGTTCAACGTGACCCCGGCCGAGTGCATCGGGATCGCGGTGCGCGGCACCGAGATGGTGATGAAGTACGCCGAGGAGCACGTCCCCGAGCTGATCGGCACCGAGGACTTCGGCTACCAGTACAGCCCGGAGATCTTCACCCAGACCGACACCGACTACGCGCTCGAGGTCTGTGAGCGGGTCTCGGACGTGTGGCAGCCGGAGGCAGGCCGGGAGATCATCCTCAACCTGCCCGCGACCGTCGAGATGTCCACCCCGAACACCTACGCCGACCAGATCGAGTACTTCGGCCGGGGCCTGACCCGCCGCGAGCACTCCGCGATCAGCCTCCACCCGCACAACGACCGCGGCACCGCGGTCGCGGCCACCGAGCTCGGCCTGATGGCCGGCGCCGACCGCGTCGAGGGCTGCCTGTTCGGTCACGGCGAGCGCACCGGCAACGTCGACCTGGTCACCTTGGGCATGAACCTCTTCTCCCAGGGCATCGACCCGCAGATCGACTTCACCGTCGGCGGCGGCATCGACGAGATCCGCCGTACGGTCGAGTACGTCACCAACATCAACGTCCACCCGCGCCACCCCTACGCGGGCGACCTGGTCTACACCGCCTTCTCCGGTTCCCACCAGGACGCCATCAAGAAGGGCCTGGAGGACCTCGACCGGATCGCCGCCGAGGCCGGCAAACCGACCAGCGAGATCCCGTGGGAGGCGCCCTACCTGCCCATCGACCCCAAGGACGTCGGCCGCACCTACGAGGCCGTCATCCGGGTCAACAGCCAGTCCGGCAAGGGTGGCGTGGCCTACCTGCTCAAGACCGAGCACTCCCTGGACCTGCCGCGTCGTGCGCAGATCGAGTTCAGCCGCGTGGTCCAGCAGCACACCGACTCCGAGGGTGGCGAGGTCAGCCCCGAGGAGATCTGGTCGATCTTCTCCGCCGAGTACCTCGCCCGCGAGGAGCCGTACGCCCTGGAGAGCTGGTCCTCGGTGACCGACGCCGAGGGCGGCGACGAGCAGGTCGTCGACCTCCGGGTCCGTGGCGAGGAGCGCACCTACAAGGGCGTCGGCAACGGCCCGGTGGCCGCCTTCGTCGACGCGCTGAAGGAGGCCGGCGCCGAGATCCGGGTCCTCGACTACGCCGAGCACGCTCTCTCCGCCGGCGGCGACGCGTCCGCGGCTGCATACGTCGAGTGCGAGATCGCCGGCGAGATCGTATGGGGCATCGGCATCCACGAGAACATCGTCACCGCCTCCCTGCGGGCCGTCGTCTGCGCGGCCAACCGTGCCCAGGCGGTCACGATCCCGCGCGGCTGACATCGGCGCCGCTGCGGGGGCGACCCCGCAGCGG
>JALZDD010000285.1 GCA_030862715.1 Actinomycetota bacterium
GACGCGTGCACGATGCCGACCGCTGAGCGCCCGCTACGGCTGGCGGAGTTCGATGCCCTGTTCGCGACGTCGGTCCGCAGCGTTCGACGCCACGGCAACGACGTACGCCTGCACCTCGCCGGCACCGCGGGTCTCCTCGAACGGGTCCGCGACCTCACCGCACGCGAGACCGCGTGCTGCTCGTTCTTCACCTTCACCATCGAGGGCACCGACCAGGACCTCACCCTGGACATCTCGGTGCCGCCCGCGCGCCAAGAGATCCTGGACGCCCTGGCCGAACGAGCCCAGGAGCTGTCGGCATGAGCCAGCGCATCAACGACTGCTGCCCGCTCCCGTTCACAGAGATCGCCACCAGATAGACCGACGCGCCTCTCGGCTCAGGGCGCTTCCTTGTCGAGCAGGGGCTGCAGCTGCGCCTGGATGGCGGCGGGCGTGGCCGAGGTGCGCAGCACGACCACAGCGGAGGACGACTCGAGGCCTGAGGGCTGATAGCGCTCGAGGGCGACCCGCATCGCCTGGTCGAACTCGGTCTCGGGGTCGGAGGTCTGGTCCCGAAGCCAGCGCCGGAGCACGTAGTTGTGCGCGGCCACGAGGTCGGCCGCCAGGAGATGGGCTCGAAGCTGCCCGTCGGGCATGTCGGACATCCACTCGCGAAGCCAGCGCGCGAACAGCCGCTGGTACTGCTGGATCCCACCCGTCTCCCGGGCGCGAAGGGCGGGCACCGAGCCGACCAGGCGGTAGCGAGCTCGCGCCAGCTCCCCCTCGTCGATGTAATGACGCAGCACGACGCGAGTGGCCTCGCTCAGCGCGAGCGCACGCGTGGCCGGGGTCGCCGCGGCCAGACGCTCGTCGATACGACCGAGCAGCAGGTCGTGCTCGGGGAAGATCACGTCGTCCTTGGACCCGAACGCACGGAAGAAGGTCGTACGCCCGACGCCCGCGCGACGCGCGATGTCCTCGGCGGTGGTCGCCTCGAACCCTCGCTCCTCGAACAGTTCGAACGCTGCCGCGACCAGACGGTCCTTCGTCGTCGCTGATCGAGGTTTCTCGCTCATGGCTTGAACCTACTTGTTGGTACGCCGTTCCGTCTATAAGGTACGGCGTACCAAACAAGGAGGCTGCACATGACCGGGTTCAACCACATCGGCGTCGTCGGCGCGGGCCTGATGGGCGTCGGCATCGCCGAGGTCGCCGCGCGCGCCGGCAAGGACGTCGTCCTCATCGACGCCAACCCGGCTGCCGCCGAGGCCGGTCACGACCGCCTGCGGGCATCCCTCGAACGGGCGGAGCAGCGCGGGAAGATCACCGACGCGGCCGAGGTGCTGAAGCGCATCACCGTCAGCAGCGACCTCGAAGCACTCGCCGACCGCGACCTCGTCATCGAGGCGATCGTCGAGGACGAAGCCGCCAAGACGACGCTGTTCACGCAGCTCGACGCCATCGTCACCGACCCCGAGGCCGTGCTGGCCTCCAACACCTCCTCCATCCCGATCATGAAGCTGGCCGTGGCCACCGAGCGGCCCGCGCAGGTGATCGGGCTGCACTTCTTCAACCCGGTCCCCGTGCTCTCACTGGTGGAGCTCGTGCCCAGCCTGCTGACCGCGCAGGACACCGCCGACCGGGTGCGTACGTTCGTCGAGCAGGACCTCGGCAAGCACCCCATCGACTCTCAGGACCGGGCGGGCTTCGTGGTCAACGCTCTGCTGATCCCGTTCGTGCTCTCCGCGATCCGGATGCTGGAGTCCGGGTTCGCCACCGCAGAGGACATCGACCAGGGCCTCGTACGCGGCGCGGCGCACCCCCAGGGACCGCTGGCGCTCGCCGACCTCATCGGCCTGGACACGACCAAGGCCGTGGCCGAGTCGCTCTACGAGGAGTTCAAGGAGCCGCTCTACGCCCCGCCGCCGCTCCTCGCGCGCATGGTCGACGCCGGTCTGCTGGGCCGCAAGACCGGCCGCGGCTTCTACCACTACTGACCATCGACCAGCCATCGACCAAGGAGTCTCAATGACTAAGTCAAGCCGCCGCGATGGCTGTGCTTGGGCCGTTGGGGGTCCAGGTGCGATTGTCGCGGAGAATGGCCCACAAGACGTCGACGCGTCGTCGGGCCAGGGCGATGAG
>JALZDD010000288.1 GCA_030862715.1 Actinomycetota bacterium
CCACGCGTCGAGCGTGCACCGGCGATCTCGACATCGCCTTTCACTTTTTCTCGAGAGCAGCGGCGGCGACCTTCAGATCGGCGACCAGACCGTCGTACGTCGCCTGCCTCTCGTCCTCCGCCCTGAGCACGGCGGAGGGGTGGGTCGTCGCGAGGACCCAGGGGTCGAGGGTCTCCGTGGCGATGGCCTCGGGCCAGTCCAGGAGGTGGCCGCGGGCCTCGCCGACCCGGAAGGACGAGCCGTACAACGCCTTGCCGGCGGTGCCGCCGAGCAGGACGACGCCGCTGGGACGTACCAGATCCAGTTCCGCCGCCAGCCACGGAGCGCAGGCACCGACCTGCTTGCTCGTGGGCGACTGGTGGATGCGCCGCTTGCCCGAGAGGCGGTGGCGGAAGTGCTTGACGACGTTCGTCGTGTACGTCTCCTCCGGCTCGATCCCGGCCTCGGCGAGCGCCTCGTGGAGGATGCCTCCCGCCGGACCGACGAACGGCTCGCCCTCGCGGTCCTCCCGGTCGCCGGGTTGCTCGCCGAGAAGCATCAGCGGGGCTGGCGTACGCCCGTCGCCCATCACGCCCTGGGTCGCCTCGCGGTAGAGCTCGCAGCCACGGCAGTTCTGGACGGCGCTGCGTAGGTCGGACAGCGTCGGTGACTCCGGCACCCACTCCGCGGCACTCACGCGACCACATCCGTAGCGCGAGCGCCAGAATACGGACGCGGTCGCGTGTTGTCTGGACGGCTCACTCGCTGACGCTCGCTCACGAAATCAGCGGATCGTGGCCGATGTTCATCAGCCGGTGCCGCCAGTGCTCGTCGCCCGCTGTCGGCTCCCACTGGCCGGTGTCCCCGCCGCGCAGGTCGGTGACCTTGTCGACGACGCGCCGCATCACGTCCACGTCGTCCGGGGTCACATCGGCCCGGCGCTTGCCGAGGATGTCGGCCACCCGGTGGCCGAGCTCGCTGCCGGCTTGGTCCGGTTCGGTCTCGGTGATCTCCCCCGCACCCTGCACGGCGAGCCACTTCCGCAGCTCGCGCGAGCTCATGTTCACCGCGCGGTGGAAGTTCTCCCAGAGCCTGTCGTCGACGATCGTCTCGGCCATCTCGTGCCTCCTGCCTGATCGAGTGCACTGATTCCGGTACCCACCCCGACGGCCGGAAACACGGCCTCACCCCAGGAGGGTCCGAGCCTCCGGAGAGTCGTAGAAGCTCGAGAGCCGGCGGCGGACCAGCTGCTCGAGGACGCCGGCCTCGGCGAGCGCCTCGATCACCGGCGGACCGAAGCGGAGCGCCTCCTCGACCAGGTCGTCGCGGCCCAGACCCCACTCCTCCAGGAGCCGGTCGAGGGTGAAGCTCCCATAGGTGTCGAAGAAGAAGTCGACACCCGTGTCGACCAAGGCCTGCAGGTACTCGGAGTCCCGGACGTCGAGCCAGACCTGGTAGAGCCCGACGAAGAGTGCGACCAGCTGCTCGTCGTCGATCAGGTCGGCCAGCTCGCGCACCGGACGGGTCGCGAGCGCGTCCCAGACCTCCAGCAGCGCGTCGTGCACCTCCTCGTCGGTGACCGAGCTGGCGGCGGTGTCGGAGAGGTAGCCGAGCAGCGCTCCGGCGCCCCGTTCCGCGAGCTCGCGGGCGCTCTGGTCGACGGCCGCACCGACCGGGGTGCCCTTCACGGTGTCCGCCATCCGGCCGGCGACGCGTTCGGCGATCGAGAAGCCGAGGGAGCCGCCCGGCAGGTTGTCGGCGAGCCTGCGGCCGGTGTCGACGGCACCCCGCGCGGTGCCGCGCATCAAGGTGCCGACGCCGGCCTGGATCCCGGAGTTCTCGGCCAGGCTGCGCAGGACCTGCTGGCGCAGCGTACGCATCTCGACGAGGGCCTCGACGAGCTCGGCGATCCGCGGCCGGCTGACCACCTTGCCCAGCGGTGTGTCGTTGGCGGGATGCGCCTTGAGCCTCGTCGCGAGCGCCCCGGCGACCTCCGGGATCGCGCCCGGGAGCCGGAAGGTGCTGACGTACTTCAACGCGACCTCCTTGATCAGGTCGCGAGGCATCACCTGGTCGAGCGTCAGCTCGCTGGCGGCGCGCAGCGCGAAGTCGATCTCGCCGGTGACGAGATCGAGGAAGCGTACGCCACGCATCGCCGCCATCTCATGGGCGACGTGGGCGTCGAGGAGTCGTCGAGCGAGATCCGGCTCAGTCATGGACGACATTGTCCACGGCCGAGACCGCTCAACGACTCATTCCCACTCGATGGTGCCCGGGGGCTTCGAGGTGATGTCGACGGTGACCCGGTTGATCTCGCTCACCTCGTTGGTGATCCGGGTGGAGATGCGCTCCATGACCTCGTAGGGAAGTCGGGCCCAGTCGGCGGTCATCGCGTCCTCGGAGGTGACCGGGCGGAGCACGACGGGGTGGCCGTAGGTGCGGCCGTCACCCTGGACGCCGACCGAGCGGACGTCGGCGAGCAGCACGACCGGCATCTGCCAGATGTCGCGGTCGAGACCGGCGAGGGTCATCTCCTCGCGGGCGATCGCGTCGGCCTCGCGGAGGATGTCGAGCCGCTCCTTGGTGACCTCGCCGATGATGCGGATGCCCAGGCCCGGGCCGGGGAACGGCTGGCGCTGGACGATCTCGTCGGGCAGGCCGAGCTGGGAGCCGACGGCGCGTACCTCGTCCTTGAAGAGCTCACGCAGCGGCTCGACCAGCTCGAACTCGAGGTCCTCGGGGAGACCGCCGACGTTGTGGTGGGACTTGATGTTGGAGGTGCCGGCACCGCCGCCGGACTCGACGACATCGGGGTAGAGGGTGCCCTGGACGAGGAAGGCGACCTTCTCGTCGCTGTCGCCGAGGATCTCGACCTCGGCGCGCTCGAAGCAGCGGATGAACTCGCGCCCGATGATCTTGCGCTTCTCCTCCGGGTCGGTGACGCCGGCGAGCGCGTCGAGGAACTCCTTCTCGGCGTCGACGATCTTCAGCTCGGCGCCGGTCGACTCCCGGAACGCCTTCTCGATCGCGACCGACTCACCTCTGCGCATCAGGCCGTGGTCGACGTAGACGCAGGTCAGCCGGTCACCGATCGCTCGGGCGACGATGGCTGCGGCGACCGCGGAGTCGACGCCACCGGAGAGCGCGCAGATCGCGCGGTGGTCACCGATCTGCTCGCGGACCCGCTCGATCTGGTCCTCGGCGATGTTGCCGATGGTCCAGGTCTGGCGCGCGCCGGCGATGTCCCACAGGAAGTGCTCGAGCACCTTCTGGCCGTGCTCGGAGTGGAGCACCTCGGGGTGCCACTGCACACCCGCCAGCTGCTTCTCGACGTTCTCGAAGGCCGCGACCGGGGTGTCCGCGGTGCTGGCGAGCACGGTGAAGCCCTCGGGCGCCTCGGAGACCGAGTCGCCGTGCGACATCCACACGTTGTGGGCCGGCGGGATGTCCTTGAGCAGCGTGCCGGAGACACCGACGGTGACCGGCGTGCGTCCGTACTCCCGCGCCCCGTTGTCGTCGACGGTCCCGCCCAGGCCCTGGGCCATCAGCTGGAATCCGTAGCACATCCCGAACACCGGGGTGCCCGCGGTGAACAGGGTGTTGTCGATGGCGGGAGCGCCCTCGGCGTACACACTCGAGGGGCCGCCGGAGAGGATGATCGCCTTCGGGTTCTTGGCGAGCATCTCCTCGACCGGCATCGAGTGCGGCACGATCTCGGAGTAGACCTTCGCCTCACGAACGCGGCGGGCGATCAGCTGCGCATACTGCGCACCGAAGTCCACCACGAGAACCAGATCGTGCTCTTCCGCCCCAGGAGCCTGCGTCATGCACGAATCCTAACGACGCCGTACGCCACGACCCAATCTCACCGGACCGTCGCCGATCCTTCGCGCGAACGGCCAAGCGCGGCGATCCTTGCCTCAGCGCCAAAACCTGTCGCGCCCACGGCGGCGACCTAGGAATCATGGCTGATATGGACGAAGTCGAGGTCGTCGTCGCCCACAACGAACGAGCGACCCTCCGTGTCGGCGACACTTTCTTGAAGGTCGACCCCGATCAGACGCGCACCGACGCGGAGGTCGCGGCGATGACCGCCGCGCCGATCCCGACCCCGGAGATCCTCTGGCGGAAACCGCCAGTACTGGCTCTCGCCGCCCTACCGGGTTCCGCACTCGGCACGCTCTACGAGCCGTCAACCGCCTCGTCCGCGGCCTGGGCCGCGGCCGGCGCCACCGCACGGATGCTCCACGAGGCGCCCCTGCCGTCACGGCGCGTCACGTACTTGGACGACATCGCGTCACACCTCGATCACGAGTGCCGGTGGCTTGTCGAGAACGATGTCCTCTCCTCCGACGTGGTCCGCCGCAACCGCCGGATCGCCGAGGCGGCACTCCGACCACTGAAGCCTGCGTTCATACACGGCGACCTCCAGATCACCCACGTGTTCGTCGATGGGGACGAGGTGACTGGCGTGATCGACTGGTCCGAGGCTGGCCAGGGAGACCCGATGTTCGACATCGCTACCTTGACGCTCGGACACGAGGGCCATCTCGACGACGTCATCGCCGGCTACGGCACCGACGTCGACATCGCGGTGATCCGTGCATGGTGGTCGTTGCGGAGCCTGCGGGCGATCCGGTGGCTGGTCGATCACGGCTTCGACCCCGCACCGGAGATCGCTGTCCTGAGATCCCAGAGGTGAGGACGGACCGCCGATGCGGCCATTCAGCGCCCCACCTCGACGCGCAGGTCGGGTGAAATGCACCAGGGCCCGACCGGGGAGGGAGGTGGTCGGGCCCTGATTGCCCGAGGCAGAACTGTCCCGGACGAAAGACCCGGCATGTATTAGGGAGGGAGCAATCCCGGGTCTGATCACTCCAACGAACCCTTTTAACCACGGTTACGGGTCAACTAAAAACTTCCTGCCAGAAAAATTCGTGCGCCGTTCGTGTCACCAAGGCAACAGATCGGTCACCGTACGTCAACGATGTGCAGCTGCAGGGCGGCCGGCGCGCTCGCGGGCACCGCGGGCGAGACCGGCGTGACGGGCTGGATCCGCGCGTAGCCCGCACCGAGCTCCGGCCGCGGGTCGGCCTGGTCCTTGTTGGGCCAGAACGCCATCGCCCGCTCGGCCTGTGCGGTGATCGTCAGCGACGGGTTCACGCCCAGGTTGGCGGAGATCGCGGAGCCGTCGACGACGTGCAGGCCGTCGTAGCCGTAGAGCCGCTGGTAGGGGTCGATCACGCCGGTGTCCACCGAGTCGCCGATGGTGCAGCCACCGATGAAATGGGCGGTCATCGGCTTGTTGAACGGCTCCCCGATCGTGCCGCCGGCGTACCCCGGCTTCTCGCCCGAGCTCATCACCCCGGCCATCTTCCGCACGGCGTCGAGGCCGGCCGGGATCCAGGTCGGGTTGGGCTTGCCGTGACCCTGCTTCGACGACATCCGCCACCCGAAGATCGTGCGCTTCGGGAAGGTCGTGATCGAGTTGTCCAGCGCCTGCATGACCAGCGCGATGACGGTGCGCTCGGACCAGTGCTTGAAGTCGTAGAACGTACGCAGCGACCGGCGCTGCAGCCACATCTCCCTGAGCCACCGACGGAACCGTCGCGGACCACCTTCGGTGAGCACCGTCTGCATCGCCGCGAGCGCGTTGCTGCCGTGACCGTAGCGGACCGGCTCGATGTGGGTGTGCTCGTCGGGGTGCCACGAGGAGGTGATCGCCACGCCCTCGGTGTAGTCGATGGCGTTGTCCGGGGCGATCGCGCCCAGGATCGACTCGGAGTTGGTGCGGGTCAGCTCACCCAGGCGCGGCGAGATCTGCGGGAGGTCGCCGGTTCGCTTGAGCTTGTGGAGCAGCTTCTGGGTGCCGAGCGAGGCCGCCGAGAAGATCACCTGGTCGGCGGTGAACCGCTTCGTGCGGCCGATGCCCAGCTTGGCCTTCGTGGAGCGGGTCTCGATGACGTACCCGCTTCCGGTCTTGGCCGGGTAGACGCGCGTCACGGTGGTCAGCGGGTGCACCTCGGCGCCGTTCTTCTCCGCCAGGTAGAGGTAGTTCTTGACCAGGGTGTTCTTGGCGTTGTGGCGGCAGCCGGTCATGCACTCGCCGCAGTTGGTGCACGTACGCCGGTCGGGGCCCTCCCCGCCGAAGTAGGGGTCGGCCACCTCCTGCCCGGCCACGTGGCCCGGGCCGCCGAAGAAGACGCCGACCGGCGCCTTGTGGAACGTGTCCCCGCGTCCGGCCTCGGCCGCGACCTTCTGCATGACCTCGTCAGCCGGGGTCAGGTGGGGGTAGAGGGTGACACCGAGCATCCGCTTGGCCTGCTCGTAGTAGGGAGCGAGCTCGTCCTTCCAGTCGGTGATGTGGCTCCAGGAAGGGTCCTCGTAGAACGGGTCGAGCGGCTCGTAGAGGGTGTTGGCGTAGACCAGCGAGCCGCCACCGACCCCGGCACCGGCCATGATGACCGCGTCCTTGACCATGTCGATGCGCTGGATCCCGTAGCAGCCGATCGCCGGCGCCCAGAGGTATTTACGCAGGTCGAAGGAGGTGTTGGGCAGCTCGTCGTCGCTGAACCGGCGACCCGCCTCGACCACTCCGACGGAGTAGCCCTTCTCGGTCAGGCGCAGCGCGCTGACCGAGCCTCCGAAGCCCGACCCGATGATGAGTACGTCGTAGTGGCTGCTCGTCATGCGCGGCCCAGCGACTTCAGCACGCGCAGCGAGGCGGTCATGAACTTGGCGTACGCCTGGTCGCTCATCCCGAACTGCGGGGCGAAGCGAAGAATGGCCTGGGACGCAACCGACTGGGTCTCGGTGTAGCGCAGGATGCCCTCGACACCCTGGCGACGGCCCTGGCCGGACTCGCGCATGCCGCCCATCGGGGCGTCGATGCTCGCGAAGGTGGCGCCGAAGGCCTCGTTGATGTTGATCGTGCCGCACTTGACCTGGCGGGCGATGCGGCGGGCGCGCGAGGTGTCGCGGCTGTAGATCGAGCCGTTGAGGCCGTACTCGCCGTCGTTGGCGCGCTCGATCGCCTCCTCCTCGCTGTGGAAGCGGTAGATGGAGACGACCGGGCCGAAGGTCTCGTTGCCGAAGCAAGTCATCTCCGGGGTGACACCCTCGAGTATGGTCGGTTCGAAGAAGAACGGCGCCAGATCGGGGCGGGCCTTGCCGCCGGTGAGCACACGGGCCCCCTTGGAGACGGCGTCCTCGACGTGGGCGGTCGCGGTGTCGACCTGGGCCTGTGAGATCAGGGTGCCCATGTCGTTCTCCCAGCCCAGGGTGGCGCCGAGGGTCATCGCCTGGGTGCGGGCGACGAAGCGCTCCACGAACCGGTCGTAGACCTTGTCGTCGACGAAGAGCCGCTCGACACTCACGCACAGCTGGCCGGAGTTGGAGAAGACCGCGCGGGTCGCGCCCTCGGCGGCCTTCTCGATGTCGGCGTCGCGGAGCACCAGCATCGGGTTCTTTCCACCGAGCTCGAGGCTGGCGCCGATCAGGCGCTCCGCGGCCTGCTTCGCGACGAGCTTGCCGGTGTTGGTCGAGCCGGTGAAGCAGACGTAGTCGGCGCGCTGGATGATGCTGGTGCCGATCTTCGAGCCCGGGCCCGCGACGACGGTCCACAGGTTCTCCGGGAGCCCAGCCTCGGCCAGCAGCTCGGCGCCGAGGAGCGCGCTGAGCATGGTCTGCGAGTCGGGCTTGATGACCACCGCGTTGCCCGCGGCGATCGCGGCGATGCCGTCGCACAGCGCCATCGTGAACGGGTAGTTCCACGGGCTGATGATGCCGACGACGCCCTTGGGTACGTGGTTGAGCTCGACCCGGGTGAGCACCGGGATGACGCCGAGCTTCCGCTCGGTGTCGAGGATCTTGCTGCTCCTGCGGCCGTAGTAACGGGCGGTCAGGGCGATGTGCAGCGGCTCGTCGAAGGCGTGCTTGCGGGCCTTGCCCGACTCCAGCACGATCAGGTCGAGGATCTCGTCCTGCCGGTCGAGGACCAGGTCGTGCAGCTTGATCAGGATGCGCTCGCGCTCGGCGACCGGGGTCGCGGCCCACTTCTCCTGCGCGACCCGGGCCTTGGCGAAGGCCGCGGCGACATCGTCATCGCTCGACTGCGGGATGTGCGCCAGCGGCGCCCCGTTGAGCGGACTGATGACCTCTCGGGACTCCCCCGTGGTCGCCACGACGCGGCTGGTCAGGCGGGAGACGTAGTCAGGCTCGAGGGCCAGGGACGCCATGGCGTCGTGCTCAGGATCGAGCGGGCCCTCGACGATCGGGCCGCCGGAAGAGGTCGGGTTCGATGCGCTCATGTACCGAGAGTATGTGACGGGCGTCTCGGAAGCCAGACAGCCGTCCCACTAACTCACCATGCGAACATCCGCGGCCCACCACAGATAGTCGTGACGCTCGGCCGGAAGGTCGATGTCGACGCGGTCCAGCGGCAGCCGGTCGAGCGCGTGAACGGTGCACTCCTCCGCCGGCGCGGCTCGGTAGAGATAGGCGTCCAACGGCCATTTCGTACGCAGCCACTCATCGAGCCGCTCGGCGACCGACGCGGTGAGCTCGGGCTCTCGGTCCTGGCGGAGCCAGTAGCTGACCCGGGCTGTGGACCCACCTGCGTACCTGAGCAGGGTCTGGGCGTCCGCGCCCATCGCCTCCAGGTAGGGGAACAGGGGCTGCACGTAGAGGCAGCCGAGCGAGGAGGTGCCCTCGGGGTCGAGGAAGAGGTAGGTGAAGGCCCGTTTCGCCTGGTGGTCGGACCAGTGCCGGATCACCAGCGGCAGGTTGTCGTCGCTACCGAAGCCCTCCAGCGGCCACCTGCCGCAGCTGTGGTCGCGGATCACGTCAGGGCTGGCCAGGTAGGCCTCGGTGTCCAGGTCGAGGAGCTCGGGACGAAGCGGCGCGAGCACGAAATCGTCGGTGGCCAGCGGCTCGGGAGGATCAGCGACCAAGAACATGGAGTCAGATTGCTACGTCAACCGCTTGCTCCGCCACGGCAATTCAGACGAGGTCTTCCACCTCCAGGCGCGCGCGGTCGGCCTCCTCGTCGGTGACCTGGAGCTGGGACCGGCGCTCGGCCTCGATGCGGCGCAGGTAGTGGTCGACCTCCTCCTTGGCGCGCCGCTCGTCCCAGCCGAGCTCGTCGGCCATGATCTTGGCGACCCCCGGGGCAGCGCTCACGCCGCGGTCGAAGGTCTCCATCGAGATCCGGGTGCGGCGCTCGAGCACGTCGTCGAGGTGGCGGGCGCCCTCGTTGTTGACGGCGTAGACGACCTCGGCGGCCAGGTAGTCCTCGGCTCCTTCCAGCGGCAGCGCAAGCGGGCGGCGCTCCTGGATGAGGTCGAGCACGTCGTCGATCAGGCCGCCGTGGCGGCCCAGGAGGTGGTCGATCCGGGCGACGTGGAGCCCGGAGCGACGGGCCAGGAGGACCCGCTGGTTCGAGCGGGTCTCGAAGCCCTCGGCCCCGACCAGGCGGACCTTGTCGGTGATCGAGTCGCGCAGGGTCATGTTGGTGGTTGTGCCGAGCGAGTGGGCAGCGGCGTCGACGGCGTCCTTGGCCATCACCCGGTAGGTCGTCAGCTTGCCGCCGGCGATCAGCACCAGACCCGGCAGCGGCGTGACCACGGTGTGCTCGCGGCTGAGACCGGCGGTCTGGTCGGACTCGCCGGTCAGGAGCGGGCGGAGCCCGGCGTACACGCCTTCGACGTCCTCGAGGTCGAGCGGCACGCGCAGGATCGCGTTGACGTGCTCGAGGACGTACTCGATGTCGGTCTTGGAGGCCGCCGGGTGGGCGAGGTCGTAGGTCCACGGGGTGTCGGTGGTGCCGATGATCCAGTGGCGGCCCCACGGGATCACGAAGAGGACCGACTTCTCGGTGCGGACGATGAAGCCCGACTCGGAGCGGATCCGGTCGCGCGGGACGACGAGGTGGATGCCCTTGGACGCCTTGACGTGCAGGGCGCCGCGGCCGCCGACCATG
>JALZDD010000290.1 GCA_030862715.1 Actinomycetota bacterium
CGGGTCGATCTCGATCCGGAACGGGTTGCGCAGGCCCATCGCGTAGATCTCCGGGCGGGTCTTGTCGGTGCCCGGCGCGAACAGGTTCCCGGCGGGGACGGTGTAGCCGCCGCCTGCCTTCGGCTTGATCCGGAGGAGCTTGCCGCGCAGGTCGTCGGTGTTGGCGGCCGTGCGCCTCGCGTCGAAGGCGGGGCTGCGGTTCTCGCGGTCATCGAGCGGGGCGTACCCGTCGGACTGGAACGGGTCGGTGTCGTCACCGGTGGCGAGGATCAGGTTGCCCGCCGAGTCGAAGACGATGTCGCCGCCGACATGGCAGCAGCGACCCCGGTCCACCGGTACGTCGATGATCTGCTGCTCGGTGGACAGGTCGATCTTGCCCCCGGCGTACTGGTAGCGCGAGAGCCGGATCGCGCCCTTGAAGGGCTCGAAGTCGGCAGGCGAGCCGTACTCGGGGGCGTCACCCTCGTTGACGTCCGGCGTGGCCGGGTCGTCGACCGGGGTGTTCATCGGCGGCGAGTAGTAGACGTAGACCCACTTGTTGGTCCGGCCGTTGTATCCGGGGTCCAGAGCGATGCTCTGCAGACCCTCCTCGTCGTGCTGGTAGACGTTGAACTGGGCTGCGACGCTGTTGACGCCGGTGTCGGCGTCGTTGAGCCACACCTTGCCTGCCCGGGTGGTGTGGAGTACGTCCCCGTTGGGCAGGACCGCGAGGTCCATCGGCTCACCGGGGCGGTCGTTGAGGGTCACCTTCTCGAAGTCGGTGTCCGGCGGCGGGGAACCCGTGGGGGCCGCGTCCGCGGACGTCGTGAGGGGGAGAACCAGGAGGCCGGAGACCACGGTGGTGGCGACGCTCCAGAGGGTGAATCTGCGCACGGTCCATCTCCTTCTCTCGCTGTCATGGGAGGGGAGCGAGATCGTCCGCGAACGTATCGATGTGACGCCGGTCACGTCAAGTGACTTGCGTACTTTCGCAAGATGATTTCGAAAGATGGGACGATAGTGCGCCTCTGAGACGGTCGAGAGTCGCGGCTACGCCTCTCCGCTGCTGGGCGCGTATACCGACGCGCTGATCAGGTGCGCGGCGCCGATGACGCCGCCCTCGTCGCCCAGCTCGCTGAGCACGATCGGGAGGTTTCCGGTTGCCAGCGGCAGCGAGCGGCGGTAGGTCACGCTGCGGATCTCGGCGAGCAGCCCGTGGCCCAGCTTGCTGACCCGGCCGCCGATGACGATCAGGCCGGGGTTGAAGAACGAGACCAGGCTGGCGAGCACCTGCCCTATGCGGTGTCCGCTCTCCCGGATGAGCTGGACCGCCTGGGCGTCGCCGCGGGCCACCGCGATGGCGATGTCCTCGGCGCTCAGCTCGCCCTTCTCCGCGAGCAGCTCGGCCAGCACCGGAGAGCGTCCGGAACGGGCCGCGGCGAGCGCCTCGCGAGCGAGCGCCGCCCCTCCGGAGAACGCCTCCAGGCAACCGGTGTTGCCGCAGGCGCAGGTGGGCCCGAAGTCCTCGACGCGGATGTGGCCGATGTCGCCGGCACAGCCGTCGACCCCGCGGTAGAGCTCCCCGTCGACGACGATCCCGCAGCCGATGCCGGTGCCGATCTTGACGTAGAGGAAGTCACGAGCGGTCCGGGCGACACCGGCGTGCTGCTCCCCCGCCGCGAGCACGTTCACGTCGTTGTCGAGCACGACCGGGCAGCCCAGCTCCCGGGCGACCGCGTCGCGCACCGGGTAGCCGTCCCAGCCCGGCATGATCGGCGGGGACACCGAGACGCCACGGTGGAAGTCGACCGGTCCGGGTACGCCGACGCCCGCGCCCATCGGCTCGCTGACGTCGTGCTCGTCCAAGAGCGCGCGGACCTCGTCGAGCGCGGTCGCGAGCACCTTCTCCGGGCCGCTGCGGATGTCGCACGCCCGGGTGCGGGTGCCGATCACCGACAGCCGCCCGTCGGTGAGGCCCACCGACATGCTGGTGGCGCCGATCGAGATGCCGACGAACCGGATGTCCGGGGCGAGGTCGACCAGGGTCGAGCGCCGGCCCCCGCGGGAGGCGGCCGGCCCGACCTCGTGGGCCATGCCCAGCTCGGTGAGCCGGCCGACCTCGGCCGCGATCGTGGTGCGAGAGACGTTCAGCCGGTCGGCGAGCTGAACCCGCGACAGCGGGCCCTCGTCACGTAGCTGGGCGAGCAGTCGTGCCTGCATGGAGG
>JALZDD010000347.1 GCA_030862715.1 Actinomycetota bacterium
ATCGAGAGATACCGGGCCTATGAGGCGAGCCGGAAGGCCGAGCCGCTCGAGCCCGGGCCGCTGCAGCCGCTGCTGCGCGACCTCAACCGGATCCAGCAGATCGAGGAGCAGCGCCGCCTGGAGGATCCGGGCTACGAGCCGCGGCTGCGGATCGCGCTCGTCACCGCCCGCGGCGCTCCCGCCCACGAGCGGGCGATCCGGTCGCTGCAGTCCTGGGACGTCTACGTCAACGAGGCCTTCTTCCTGGGTGGCGTGGAGAAGGTGCGAGTGCTCGAGGTGCTCCGCCCGCTGATCTTCTTCGATGACCAGACGACCCACCTGGACGAGGCGGTCGGGTCGATCGCCGGGGTCCACATCCCCTACGGCATCGCCAACGCCGACGACGTTCCCGCTGGTCAATAGCGCTTTACAGTTCATCCACAGGAGGTTCTCATCTGGTGGTCGGACCCTGGCATATGTCACCCTGGGCGGAGTTGTACAGATTCTGTTCACTTGAGAAGTGCGAGGAGTTCACTCGATGACTTCGGCTATGTGTGCCAAGTGCACCGAAGACGAGGAGATCCGGGTTCTCTCGCGTTCGGCGGGGGGCCGCCGGCGGCTGATGTGCTGCAGGTGTGGGTACGCGTGGGAGAGCGGGCGCTCCGGCCCCGCCCGGAGGGCTGGCCTGACCGGTCTGTTCGGAGCGGCCTGACGCGCCATCGGCGTACGTTTCACGCCGCCGTCGCCTGAGGTTCACCTCGGGCGGGCGCGCAGGTGTTGCGGAGTGGCTTGGGTAGAGGGCTGAGACCTGTCTCGGGATCCCCTACCAAGCTCCGAGGAGTACCCACCCATGTCCGCAACTCGACGCTCCCTGCTCACTGGAGGAGCCGCGGCCGGGGTCGGCCTGGCCGTCGCCGGTGCCGTTCCCGCTCTTGCCGAGGCGAAGCCGGCGCGGCCCGGCACTCCGGGACGCAAGCGCGCCCGCGAGCCGTTCCCGCCGCTCGTGGACGACCCCAAGGGGATCCTCGCGCTGGCCGAGGGGTTCGCGTACGCCATCGTCACCTCCGCCGGGGAGACAACCCTGAAGTCGGGGGAGAAGACGCCGTCGAACCACGACGGGATGATGGTGCTCGGTGGCCGGCGTGGGCGCTACACGCTCATCCAGAACCACGAGATCGAGCCCGGCGAGGGCATCCCGGTGCCGCTGGTAGAGGGCACCGTCTACGACCCGGGCGCGCCGTCGGGCGGCTGCACCGTGATCACCACCGACGCGGGCGGCGCCAACTTCGGCGAGTTCGTCGCGATCTCTGGCACCTCCACCAACTGCGCCGGCGGCCCGACGCCGTGGGGGACCTGGCTGACCTGCGAGGAGACCGTCAACGACGCCGGTGAGGAGTGGGAGGGCGAGGACGGCACCAAGGGCGTCTACGAGAAGGACCACGGCTACGTCTTCGAGGTCTGGGCCGACGGCTCGGCCGACCCCCGCCCGATCAAGGCCTTCGGCCGCTACGACCACGAGGCCCTCGCGATCGACAGGACCCGCACGAAGGTCTACCTCTCCGAGGACGCCGACGAGCCCAACGGTCTCTTCTACCGCTGGACCGCCCCGGCCGGGGTGAGGCTCGGTCCGGGCGTGCTCACCGAGCTGGCCGACGACGCCGGCACGCTCGCCGCGATGCAGATCATCCTCCCCGACGGCTCGGTGCTGCCCGACGTGGCCTACCTGACCTCGGCGCAGATGGGTCAGCCGTTCAAGGTCACCTGGAAGACCGTCCCCGAGCGCGACGCCCAGGAGACGCCCTGCCGCGAGCAGTTCGCCGACGGCGAGGTCACCCGCGGCCGCAAGTTCGAGGGCGTGTGGGGCACCGACGAGGGCGTCTACGTGGTCAACTCCTACGCGTGGGAGGAGGGCGACATGCCCGCCGACGCGAGCCCGCACGACGGCATGGTCTGGTTCTACGACTACGCGGCCGAGACCATCCAGCTGGTGACGTACTTCCCGCACCAGACGCAGTCCGAGGACGATGCGCCGGCGCCGAAGTACGGCGATCTCACCTTCGACGGCCCCGACAACGTCACCGTCACCCCCTGGGGTTCGCTGGTGCTCGCCGAGGACGGCTCCGGCGCCTCGCACGTGCTCGGCGCGTTCCCGGGTGGCCCGGCGTACGCCATCGCCCGCAACGACCTCAACGACTCCGAGTTCTGCGGGCCGTGCTTCTCGCCCGACGGCAAGGTCCTCTTCGTCAACATGCAGGACCCCGGCTACACCCTGGCCATCACCGGCCCGTGGGAGCGCTACCTCGGCTGAGGCCGCGCGGATCTAGAGACCAGACGTACGTGGCGGGCGGCTCGGGCC
>JALZDD010000004.1 GCA_030862715.1 Actinomycetota bacterium
CGCGGAATCACGGTTTCTGTCTGTCGTGTGACAGTTGACTTGCGGTCATACGTGTTTGGATGATGTTCGACGTGGATTTCGTAGGGGGACTCGGGCGCGTGATGGAGAAGTGAGCCGCACTGCGCGCCACATGAGATCTCGGCCTCTCCGGCGCACCAAGATGCTCTTCGCCGCGTCCTTGCTGACGTCGGCCGGTCTGTACGTCGGAATGGAGGTCATCGCCGAGCCGGTGGCCAACGGCCGGCCCAGCGTGGCCGACAGCGGGATGAAGCTGGGCGCGGACGCCGGGGCACGCACCCCGGTCTGGCCGCACGACAGCCAGCGTGAGGCCGCGATCGACCGTCACATCGACGCGCGGACGGCCGCCGCTGAGAAGGTGCTTCCGGACGACTCCGGCACCGGTCGCCGGGCCGTCTTCTCGATCAGCCGTCAGCGGGTCTGGATCGTGTCCGCGGCCGACCGGACGCGGCGTACGTATCCGGTCTCGGGCAGCATCTACGACAACCTCGAGCCCGGCACCTACAAGGTCTTCTCCCGCTCCGAGCACGCGAAGGGGATCGACGACTCGGGCCGGATGAAGTGGTTCGTACGCTTCACCAAGGGCCCCCGCGCCGCGATCGGGTTCCACAACATCCCGGTGGACAAGGGCAAGCGCGTGCAGACCCGCGCCCAGCTCGGCACACCGCTGTCGCACGGGTGCATCCGCCAGGCCGAGCCGGATGCGAAGGCGATGTGGCGCTTCGCGCGGCTCGGCACCAAGGTGGTCGTGATCCCTTAGGCGGGCTCAGACTCAGGCGTCGGCCTTCGGCGCGGAACCGCCCGAAGAGCGGCGACGACGGCGGCGACGGGGCGCAGAGCCCTCGGCCTTCTCGCCGTCGGCGGGCTTCGTGGACTCGGCCGACTCGGTGCCAGCCGGAGCGGCGGACTTGTCGACGACCTGGCCACCGCGGGAACGGGTGCGCTGACGGTCGCGGTTGCGGGGAGCGCGCTCGCGCTTCTCGCCGTCCTTGTCGGAGTCCTTGTCCTTGGGCTTCGCGGGCGCAGCGGCCTTGACCCGGCCCTTGGTGCCCTTCGGGATGCCCATGTCGTGGAGGAAGTGCTCCGAGGAGGAGTAGGTCTCCTGCGGCTCGTCGAAGGGAAGGTCGAGAGCCTTGTTGATCATCTTCCACTTGTGGAGATCGGCCCAGTCGACGAACGTGACCGCGACACCGGAGGCGCCGGCGCGGCCGGTGCGGCCGATGCGGTGGACGTAGGTCTTCTCGTCGTCGGGGGTCGTGTAGTTGACCACGTGGGAGACGCCGGTGACGTCGATGCCGCGGGCGGCGACGTCGGTGGCCACCAGGACCTCGACCTTGCCGTCACGGAACTTCTGCATCACCCGCTCGCGGGCGGCCTGCTGCATGTCGCCGTGCAGGGGTGAGGCAGGGAAGCCACGCTCGGCGAGATCGTCGGCCACGCGCTGCGCCTGTCGCTTGGTGCGGGCGAAGACGACGACCTTGTCGTGGTCCTCGCACTGCAGCAGGCGGCCGATCATCTCGGGCTTGTCGAGGTCGTGGGCCTGGTAGACGAACTGCGCCGTGGCGGGCACCGTCTCGCGCTCGCTCGCGGACTCGGCGCGGATGTTCATCGGGTGGCGCATGTAGGAGCGAGCCAGCGCCACGATCGCACCCGGCATGGTGGCCGAGAAGAGCAGCGTCTGACGAGTCTCCGGGGTGAGGGTGACGAGCTTCTCCACGTCGGGCAGGAACCCGAGGTCGAGCATCTCGTCGGCCTCGTCGAGGACGAGGGCGTGCACGTGGGAGAGGTCGAGGACCTTCCGGTTGGCCAGGTCGATCAGGCGGCCGGGGGTGCCGACCACGATGTCGACGCCCTTCTCCAGCGCGTCGAGCTGGGGGTCGTAGCCGGCGCCGCCGTAGACGGTCAGCACACGGAGGCCGCGGTCCTCGGAGATCAGCGAGATCTCGGCGGAGACCTGCATGGCCAGCTCGCGGGTCGGAGCCACGATCAGCGCTTGCGGCTTGCCCTGCGGAAGGTCGACGTAGTCGGGGTCCTTGGGGGACACGCTGCGCTGCACGACCGGGATACCGAAGGCCAGCGTCTTGCCGGAGCCGGTGCGGGCCTGGCCGATCAGGTCGGTGCCCTGCAAGGCGACCGAGAGGGTCATCTCCTGGATGGCGAACGGGGTGGTGATGCCTTTGCGCTCGAGGGGAGCGCAGATCTCGGGATGTACACCGAGGTCCTTGAACGTTGTCATGATTCGTCGCTACTCGCTTGTCTCATCGAATGCGGCGAGCGACTCACGGGTGTCTCGAGCTTGCCAAGCGAGTGCCACGCCGCGCACATACGGGAACCAGGCCGCCGCGATACGAAGTTGAATATCAGCGGCGCTGGGTCGGTCAAAAGGCATTCTATCGGTAGGGTTCTCCCGTGGTTGCATCGTCAGAGTTCACGGGTCCTCAGGATCCGTTCGGTGATCCTGTTTACAAGGCTGCCGTCATCGACCTTCTCGGAGCGGTCGCCTATGGCGAGGTCTCGGCTGTCGAGCGGCTGACCGACGACGCCAAGATGGCTCCCTCATTGGAGGACAAGACGGCTCTGCTCGCGATGGCGGCCGCTCAGCACGCCAAGATCCAGCCGGTCCTCGACCGGCTGGTGGAGCTCGGGACCGACCCGTACGCGGCCATGGAGCCCCTGCGCGAGGGGTTCGACGAGTTCCACATCCACACGAAGCCAGCGGACTGGTGGGAGTCGCTGGTCAAGGCGTACGTCGGTGACGGGCTCGCCAACGACTTCTACCGTGAGGTCGCCGGCTTCCTGGATGAGGACACCCACAAGCTCGTGGTCACCACTCTCGAGGACGCCGGCCGGGCCGACTTCGTCGTCGACCGGGTGCGGGCCGGCATCGAGGCCGACCACCTCATCGGCGGACGGCTGGCCCTGTGGGGCCGTCGCCTCATGGGCGAGGCGCTCACCCAGGCGCAGCACGTCGCCGCCACCCGCGAGGGGCTCAGCGAGCTGATCGCCGGTGGCCACCTTCCGGGTCTCGACCTCGGCACCATCGGCGAGATGCTCACCCGGCTGACCCAGCGCCACGTCGAGCGAATGGGCAAGCTCGGGCTTGAGCACTGACATCCTCTGGACCGGCTGG
>JALZDD010000389.1 GCA_030862715.1 Actinomycetota bacterium
GCGACCCCGCCGACCAGCAGCCTGCCGGTGTTCCACAGCAGCTCGCCGATGCGCGGGCGGACCAGGAAGTCGTACGCCTCCGCGGGCCCCAGCGAGGCGGTCGACCACAGGACGTACGCGACCGGAAGCAGGCAGGCCGCAGCGATCGCGCCGGCCACCGCCGGCATCAGCCACCTCCCGGAGGAGCCGGCCGGAAACGTGCCGAGATGCACGCTGCTCAGAGGAACCCGACTTCCGTCATCATGTCGACCACGGCGTCGCTGTCGAGGTCGGAGATCGCGACGGCCGGCGGGGCGAGCTCCGAGAACTTCTTGACCGGCGGGTCGAGCTGCACCTCGGGGTTCAGCGGGTACTCCAGCGCGTAGCTGTCGGCCAGCCCCTGCTGCCCGGTCTTGCCGGTGAGGTAGCCGACGAACTTCTCCGCATCCGTCTTGTGCTTCGCCGAGGCCAGCACGCCCGCACCGGAGACGCTCACGAAGGCGCCGGGGTCCTGGTTGCCGAAGAAGTGGAGCTTCGAGCTGTCGCTGACCTCACCGGACTCGGCCTGGTCGCGATACCAGTAGTAGTGGTAGATGACGCCGACCGGCACCTCACCCGCGTTGACCGACTCGAGCACGACGTTGTTGCCGTCGTAGACGGTGCCGTTTGCCTTGATCCCCTCCAGCCACTTCTTGGTGGCCTCCTCGCCCTCGGTGGCCAGGACTCCGGCGACGATCGCCTGGAAGTCGGCGCCGGTCGGCGAGAAGGAGATCTTGCCCTTCCACTCCGGCTCGGCCAGATCGAGCAGCGAGGCCGGCAGCTCGGCCTCGGTGATCTGGTCGGTGTTGTAGACCAGCACGGTGGAGCGGGCCACGAACCCGGTCCAGGCGTTGCTCTCGGGGCGGTACTGCTGCGGGATCGGCGCGGTCACGTCGTCCGGCAGGGTGGCCAGCAGGCCCTCCCGCTCGACCGCGGCCATCGCCGGGGAGTTCTCGGTGAGGAAGACGTCGGCCGGGGACTTCTTGCCCTCCGCGACCAGCTGCGCGGCGAGCTCGAGGTCCTTGCCGTTGCGCAGCTCGACGTCGATCCCCGTCTCCTCCTCGAATGCCGGTACCAGCTCCTCCATGAGCTGCTCGTGCTGGGCGTTGTAGACGACGAGCGCGTCGCCGGAGGAACAGGAGGTGAGCGTTGCCCCGAGGAGGGCAATCGAGACCGAGACCACAACAGCAGAGATAGGCTTCACGGCCGTCCTTTCAATTGGTAAGGCTCACCTTAGAAAGGTTTACCTAAGAACGCGAGCACGAGAATGTGACGGTTTCGGTTCGCGTTGGATCTCGATCCGACCATGCATCGGTTTTGCCGATGCCTTACGCCAAAAGGATTCGTTTGCCAGAGGAACAGGCGAGTCACGACGATGGTGGGGCGCCTCACACCTTTGGAGAATGACCATGTCTGACCAGCCAGTCGTCGAGAAGCACACCATCGGCTACGTCCCACCCGAGGACCGCCATGGCAAGGTGCGCGACCTCTTCACCCTGTGGTTCGGGACGAACATCGCTCCCCTGCCCGTCGTCACCGGTGCCGCCGGCGTCACCGTCTTCGGCCTCGACCTGTTCTGGTGCGTCGTCGCCATCGTGGTCGGCCACCTCGTGGGCGGCGTCTTCATGGCGCTGCACTCGGCCCAGGGCCCGCAGATGGGCATCCCGCAGATGATCCAGAGCCGCGGCCAGTTCGGCTCGTACGGGGCACTGATCGTCGTGGTGATCGCGGCGGTGATGTACCTGGCCTTCTTCGCCTCCAACATCGTCCTCGCCGGCCAGTCGCTGCACGGCATCGCCGACCCGATCCCGGTCGAGGCGGGCATCGTCCTCGGCGCGCTCGGCTCCGGCCTGATCGCCGTGATCGGCTACAAGGTGATCCACTCGCTCAACAAGATCGCCACCTGGGTCCTCGGCGTCGGCATCGTGCTCGGCACCGTCGCGATCTTCGTCTCCGGCCTGCCCGCGGGCTTCTGGACGCAGGGCGGCTACAGCACCGCCGGCTTCCTCGCGACGGTGTCGCTGGGCGCCCTGTGGCAGATCGCGTTCGCGCCGTATGTCTCGGACTACTCGCGCTACCTGCCGGCCGGAGTCGGGGTGAAGGCGACCTTCACCGCCACCTACCTCGGCTGCACCCTCGGCTCGATCCTGCCGTTCGTCTTCGGCGCGATCGTGGCGCTGGCGATGAAGCCGGGCATCGAGGTCATGACCGGGGTCCGCGACACCACCGGTGCGTTCGGTACGCCGCTGCTCGTCCTGTTCCTGCTCTCGGTGATCAGCCACAACGCGCTCAACCTCTACGGCACCGTGCTCTCGGTCATCACCTGCGTGCAGACTTTCGTCGCCACCTGGATCCCGACCGCGCGCAGCCGCGTGGTGCTGTCGCTGGTGGTGATGGCTGCCTCGACGTACTTCGCCATCGGCGTCTCCGGCAACTTCATCTCGTACTTCGTCGACATCGTGCTCGCGCTGCTCGTGGTGCTGGTCCCGTGGACCGCGATCAACCTGATCGACTTCTACCTGATCCACCGCGGCAACTACGACCTCGACTCGATCTTCGCGGCCGACGGCGGCATCTACGGCCGCTTCAACGGCCAGGCGATCCTCGCCTACGTGATCGGCATCGTCGTCCAGATCCCGTTCATGGCGACGCCGCTCTACACCGGGCCGGTCGCGGACAAGCTCGGCGGCGCCGACCTGAGCTGGATCATCGGCCTGGTCGCCACCGCGCCGATCTACTACCTGCTCGCCCGCGGCCGCAAGCTCGCGCCGAGCGAGCTGGCGATCGCCTGAGGATCTCAGCAGCCAGCACAACCCCGGCGGGGAGGTCGCGTCAGCGGCCTTCCCGCCGTCGTGCCCGGCCCGAGGAGCGGACGAACGCCTGGGCGCGGGCGGTGAGGCGTACGCCCTTCATCGAGGCCAGCACGACCTCGAGGGGCTCGACCTCGTCGGTGATCTCGAGGGTCACGATCTGCGCACCGTCGTACGTCGTGTCGCTGGCCGGGCGCTGGTTGAGGACTGACCATCCCTGGCCGTTGGCGACCATCGCCCGGACGGTCTCGAAGCCGGCGCTGCGATGGCGGATCTGCGGGCGGAAGCCGGCCGACTCGACGAGCCGCTCGAAGTACTGGCCGCTGTGCGGCAGGTCCAGGAGCACCATCGGCTCCTCCTCGAGCTCGGCGAGCGCGACCTTCTTGCGGCGAGCCAGCCGGTGGCCCTTGCCGATGAGGACGTACGGCGCCGCGAGGCCTACCCGGACGTGGTCGATGTCGTCGTCGAGGTCGTAGCCGTACATGAGCGCCAGCTCGCAGCTGCCCGAGCGCAGCGCGTGCTTGAGCGCGGCGTGCTCGTCCTCGACGACGGAGACGTGGATGCCGGGGTGGTCCTGCTCGCAGGCGGCCAGCAGCCGCGGCAGCTCGAAGGGGCCCAGGGTGGTGAAGCAGCCGATGGCGAGGTCGCCGACGAGCGCCTGGCCGGCGGAGCGCGCGACCTCGACCAGCTCGCTGGTGTGCACGAGGTAGCTGCGCAGCTCGCGGAAGAACTCCTCGCCGGCCGCCGTCAGGGTCAGGCCGCGCGCGTGGTGGCGCAGCAGCAGCTGGACGCCCAGCTCCTTCTCGAGCTGGGCCACGGCCGTCGAGACGGCCGACTGCGAGACCACGAGCTGCCGCGACGCGGCGGTCATGCTGCCCAGCTCCGCAGCCGCGGCGAAGTAGCGCAGCTGGGTCAGGGTGAAGGACGGCTCGGCCATGCGAGCCATCCTGCCCGAAGTCACTCCCGTTTCGCCCCGGTTGCGCCGTTCGGCCCGTTCGCGTCGAGGTTCGCGAGCGTCTCGGGGCGCAGGAGCGCGTCGAGCACCACCGGGTCGAGACCGCCGGAGGCAAGAGCCAGATCCCGTACGTCACCCCCACCGCTCAGCGCGGCCTTGGCGATCTCGGCGGACCGGGCGTAGCCGAGCAGCGGGGTCAGGGCGGTGGCGAGGCCGGCGTTGCCGGCGGCCGCGGCGGCGAGCTTGGCTGCGTCGACGGTGATCCCGTCGACGCACAACTCCCGCAGCGAGTCGAACGCCGCCGCCGTCCAGGTGAAGCCCTGGAGCAAGCCGTGACCCATGACCGGCTCGAAGGCGTTGAGCTGGAGCTGGCCGCCCTCAGCGGCCATGGTGACGGTGAGGTCGTTGCCGATCACCCAGAAGGCGACCTGGTTGACCATCTCCGGGATGACCGGGTTGACCTTGCCGGGCATGATGCTCGACCCGGCCTGGCGGGCGGGGAGCTGGAGCTCGCCGAGCCCGGCCTGCGGGCCGGAGCTGAGCAGCCGGAGGTCGTTGCAGATCTTGGAGGCCTTGACGACGATCCGCTTCAGCACGCTGGAGACCTGGACGAACGCGCCGGTGTCGCTGGTCGCCTCGACGAGGTCTCCCGCGCCGACCACCGGCAGGCCGGTGATCTCGGCGAGATGCCGGACGGCGAGCCGGCGGTAGTCCGGATGGGCGGTGATCCCGGTGCCGATCGCGGTGGCGCCGAGGTTGATCTCGCACAGCAGCACCCGCGAGTCGGCCAGCCGGGCCAGCTCCTCGCGCAGCGTGATGGCGAAGGCACCGAGCTCCTGGCCGACCGTCATCGGGACGGCGTCCTGGAGCTGCGTACGGCCGATCTTGGGGACGGCGCGGAACTCGGCCGCCTTGCGGGCGAACGAGTCGGCGAGGGCCTCCGTCGCCTCGGCCAGACGGTCGATCGCCCCGACCAGGGCGAGCCGGACGGCGGTCGGGTAGACGTCGTTGGTCGACTGGCAGCGGTTCACGTGGTCCAGCGGGTGGATCTCGTCGTAGCTGCCGAACGGCAGGCCGAGGATCTCGAGCGCGCGGTTGGCGACGACCTCGTTG
>JALZDD010000021.1 GCA_030862715.1 Actinomycetota bacterium
AGGCCGAGGTCGTCGAGGAGGCGCCCAAGGCCACCGCCCACACCACCGCCGAGCTGCTCGAGTCGATCAGCGGCATGGCCATCGACAGCCCGCTCTGCTTCACCTGCGGCACCAAGATGCGCCCCGCTGGCTCCTGCTACGTCTGCGAGGGCTGCGGCTCGACCTCCGGTTGCAGCTGAGCCTGAAGGCTGAATGAGTCCGGTCCCGCACCCGAGGAGGGGTGCGGGACCGGACTCGTTTGTGGGACCCCCACATCATTCGTCTGCGCGCAGCCTGACGAACTGGTCGCGGTTCCATCCCGAGGAGTCGAGTACGAATCTGAGCAGCACGGAGTCACCAGCGCCCACACGATGGCGGGAGAGGGTCTCCGGCTCCGCGGTGCCCAGGCCAGGAACGTACACATCCAGCGCTCGGCGGCGGCGGTCCTCGGTCCCAGGCGGGCCGGTGACGGTGACGACTTTCGGGCCGAGATCGACGCCGGTCACGCGACCAGAGCCGACCTCGCGTCGAAGTACCGACGTTGCTCGCTCGTGGGCTTCCCGGACCGCGTGTCGGTCGAGGACGGCGCCGAGAGCGACAGACGGGACATGGCCGGAGATGTCGAGGGCGCGCTGAACGGCGCGATGACAGGCGACGTGATCCGGGTGGCCGGTCAGACCGTCGGATCCCACGGTGAGAAGTACGTCCGGGCGCAATGTCGCGATCGCCTTGGCTACGCTCGCGCTCAGCGCGTCGACCGGTGCTTGAGCGATCGTCTGGTCGGGCGCGTGGGGAGTGTCCGTCCAGCGTCCCGCTCCGCTCAGATATGCCCAGTCGTCGATGCCCAACTGATGGATCGACTTGCTGAGCAGCGTCTCCTTGCGCTGCCGTGACGCAACGAGCTCTGCCTCGGTGAGCCCGCTGGCTCGTCCTTCGCCGCCTGTGAAGAGTCGCAGGTGGACGGTCGCGCCGGCATCGTGGGCGGCGATGGTCGCGGCGCCCGTAGCGAAGACCTCGTCGTCAGGATGGGCATGGACGACGAGTACGACAGCACGCGCCATGTCGTCGAACACGCTTGTCAGCCTATGGTCTCTGGATGACAAGCGGTGTCTCGTATGACGGAGACGACTTCTACTGTGATGTCGCCATTCCCCATCCCGACCGTCTCCGTGAGCGACGAGGACGAGACCGATGTACGTGAGCTGTTCGGTGTAGTCCAAGCAGTGGCCAGAGATGTGGAGCTCGAGCATGGCGCGGCGGCGGTGCTCACCAATCTGGGTGCGTACCAAGACTCCAAGCACCTGCACGTGCACGTCCACAGTGGCGGGCGCCGAGGCTGAACTGGTGCTCCAGAGGTCGATGCCGAGCCGTCAGCGGCCGAGGATGCGGCTCAGCAAGGTGCCGTTGGGGTCCTTTGCCTGATCGACGGGCCGATCACTGTCCACAGGCGAGCTCCGGGACAGGGTTATCCACAGGCCGTTGATAGGCGCTGGCGAGGCGTACGGATCCGGGGTCTTCTGGGGTCATGCCCAAACGCAAGAAGCACCAGAAGAGACCCGTCCCGCCCAAGAGGCCGGGGGATCCGCGCCGGCGGTCGTTCGCGGAGAAGGTCGTCGACAGTCCCTATTGGCCGGCGATGTTCGCGGTGAACGATGCCGAGGCCCGTGGGGATGTGAGGTCGGCCTTGGAGATCATCCGTACGACCAGCGACCAGCTCGACAAGGAGCAGTTCTGGCATCCGTCGCGCCTCGAGCGGCTAGAACAGTTGAGGTTGCTCGAGGCGCTCATGCCGAGGTGGGCGCATTCGCGGTGGATCGTCGCGCAGGCGATGCAGGGGACCCATGCGCGCAACCAGTGGCGGATGTCGAAGGCGATCCGTGTCGCGTTGGACGTCCGTGGTGGCCCTGACCCCGGACGCGACCGGGAGGACGACCGGATCCAGATCCTGGATCGCGACTGGGTCTACCGCCAGACCTTCCTCTACGACCTCGGTGGGCTCGAAGCGTTCCTGCGCCACAACGCCTCCGGAGACCTCATCGCCGGTGCCGACCGGATCTGGGAGTGGGTGCGGGCGCCGATGCGCGGCGTACGGATGCTGGGGCGCGAGCCGCGACACCTGCTCTGGGAGGACCCGAGGACGGGGGAGCAGTTGACCACGATCAACATCGGTGCCGGGCTGCTGGTCGATGACGGGGAGTGTGTGATCGGCCGGATCGTGCCGATTGACGAGGGCCTGATGTTCGAGACGGCGCCGCTGCGGGTGCCCGAGGAGGTGGCGTACGCCGTCGCGGATGAGCCGGAGCGTTGGATCGACGCGCTGCGTGACGGGACCGGGAGGCCGGATCGCGAGCCGGGAGAGATCTGGACCCACCGCGGACTGCGTGACTACGGCTTGCTCACCGACATTCCGTACGGACTGGTCAACCTCGCCATGGACGCGGGTCTGCATGCGTTCAGGAATCCCGATGACGACGGGCTGGATCAGCTCGACGAGCTGTTCAACCATCCGGCCGACTACCCCGCGTGCCTGGCCGCGTGGCTGGTGCGACCGGAGACGATCGCCGCGCTCAGTTCAGGCACACCGCCCGATGGTCTCGCCGCTCTCGGTGGGTTCGCCGAGTTCGTCCACGAGCCGGCCGCGAGTCTCATCCGCGACCTGGCCGACCACCACGAGGAGGCTGCCTGACGCTCCGCGAAGACCGGCCAGGTAGGCCTCCTAGCGCTTTTTACTTTCATCACGTTTGAAATAGGCCAGAGCGGGTAGGACGAGGGCATGAGTGACGACGACATGCACGTCAATCCCGACGATCTCAGGTCCATCAAGAGCACGCTCGACACCGCCGGTGGAGACCTCTTCAAGCAGGCCAAGCCGCTGCAGAAGACACCTGACGTAGGCGAGTCGTCCTCCGAGGTCGCGACCGCACTGGCGTCGCTCGCGGCGGCCGTCGGTGGGATGGCGGAGGGCCTCGGGTCACTCAGCGACGGCGTACAGAACGCTCTCGACCACGCGACAACGGCCGATCACGGGGCCGGCGACGCGGGCCGGCGCCAGGAGCAGAGGGTGAGGGGCAACTGATGCCAGAGGCGATGGACACGAAGGTCTACGGCGATGCCGCCGAGGCGCAGACCGCCGCGGACGCGTGCACGACGGCCAAGGACGCGGTCGGTGACGCACTCGACGACCTCGGCAAGGCGATCAAGACCGCCGGTTCCTGGAAGGGCCAGGCCGGCGCCGCCTTCGAAACGAAGGCGGAGAAGCGCAAGAACGACCTGCGTCAGCTCGAGTCGCGCATCGAGGCCATGGGCAAGGGCCTCTCGACCTTCTCGGGTGATCTCAAGGCGGTCGAGACCAAGATGTCGACGATCCGCACCGAGGCCAGCGGTGCCGGGCTCACAGTCAGCGGCACCATGATCTCGCCGCCGGCCGACCCCGGTGAGGACGCCTCCGAGGGTGACGTCGCCGCCCACAACACCAAGGTCGAGAAGTGGAACGACCTGGTCAGCCGGGTCGAGACGGCTCGCAAGGACGAGGACAACGCCCACGAGGACCTCGGCAAGGCGATCTCGAAGTCGACCGGCGACGGCTGGATCGAGGACCGCCTCGAGGACCTCGGCCTGCTGCCGAAGGACTTCTCCGACGGCATGCAGATCGGTGCGTACGCCCTCGGGCTGGCCGGTCTAGGGGCCGGCGCCGGTGTCGACTGGATGGTGAAGAGCCGTTACGGCACGTTCCAGCCGCGGGTGAACGGGCGGTTCGCCAGCCCGGCGAGCCTGACCAAGCTCGAGCGGGCAGCCAAGGTGCTCAACGACAAGAACTGGCACGCGAAGGCCAACAAGGCGGCCGTACGCGGCAAGTGGCTGACCGCCGGCAAGTGGGCGACCCGGGCCGGCTGGGTGGTCACGGCCGGCACCTCGGCGTGGGAGCAGTGGCAGAAGGACGCCGACGACCCGTCGCTGTCGACGACGGAGCGGGTGAGCCGCACGGTGAGCACCTCCGCGATCACGACTGCGGGGGCGGCGGGTGGAGCCTGGGCCGGCGCCCAGGCCGGTGCCGCCATCGGCAGCATCTTCCCCGGTCCGGGCACGGTCATCGGCGGTGTCGTGGGTGGCGTGATCGGTGGTGCCATCGGCTCCGGGCTGGCCGGCAAGGCAGCCGACTTCGTCGTCGACGAGGCCGGCGAGCTCGGCGAGGCCGTGGTCGACGGGGTCAGCGACTTCGCGGAGGGCGCCGGCGAGGTAGCCTCCGATGTCGGCGACGCCATCACCTTCTGGGACTAGG
>JALZDD010000022.1 GCA_030862715.1 Actinomycetota bacterium
CCTAGTCCCAGAAGGTGATGGCGTCGCCGACATCGGAGGCTACCTCGCCGGCGCCCTCCGCGAAGTCGCTGACCCCGTCGACCACGGCCTCGCCGAGCTCGCCGGCCTCGTCGACGACGAAGTCGGCGGCCTTGCCGGCCAGCCCGGAGCCGATCGCACCACCGATCACGCCGCCCACGACTCCGCCGATGACCGTGCCCGGACCGGGGAAGATGCTGCCGATGGCGGCGCCGGCCTGGGCACCGGCCCAGGCTCCACCCGCCGCACCCGCGGTCGTGATCGCCGAGGTGCTCACCGTGCGGCTCACCCGCTCCGTCGTCGACAGCGACGGGTCGTCGGCGTCCTTCTGCCACTGCTCCCACGCCGAGGTGCCTGCCGTGACCACCCAGCCGGCCCGCGTGGCCCACTTGCCGGCGGTCAGCCACTTGCCGCGTACGGCTGCCTTGTTGGCCTTCGCGTGCCAGTTCTTGTCGTTGAGCACCTTGGCTGCCCGCTCGAGCTTGGTCAGGCTCGCCGGGCTGGCGAACCGGCCGTTCACCCGCGGCTGGAACGTGCCGTATCGGCTCTTCACCATCCAGTCGACGCCGGCGCCGGCTCCCAGGCCCGCCAGCCCCAGGGCGTACGCACCGATCTGCATGCCGTCGGAGAAGTCCTTCGGCAGCAGGCCCAGGTCCTCGAGGCGGTCCTCGATCCAGCCGTCACCGGTCGACTTCGAGATCGCCTTGCCGAGGTCCTCGTGGGCGTTGTCCTCGTCCTTGCGAGCCGTCTCGACCCGGCTGACCAGGTCGTTCCACTTCTCGACCTTGGAGTTGTGGGCGTTGACGTCACCCTCGGAGGCATCCTCGCCCGGGTCGGTCGGCGGCGAGATCATGGTGCCGCTGACCGCGAGCCCCGCACCGCTGGCCTCGGCGCGGATCGTCGACATCTTGGTCTCGACCGCCTTGAGGTCGCCCGAGAAGGTCGAGAGGCCCTTGCCCATGGCCTCGATGCGCGACTCGAGCTGACGCAGGTCGCTCTTGCGCTTCTCCGCCTTCGTTTCGAAGGCGGCGCCCGCTTGGCCCTTCCAGGAACCGGCGGTCTTGATCGCCTTGCCGAGGTCGTCGAGCGCATCACCTACCGCGTCCTTGGCCGTCGTGCATGCGTCCGCGGCGGTCTGCGCCTCGGCGGCGTCGCCGTAGACCTTCGTGTCCATCGCCTCTGGCATCAGTTGCCCCTCACCCTCTGCTCCTGGCGCCGGCCCGCATCGCCGGCCCCGTGATCGGCCGTGGTCGCGTGGTCGAGAGCGTTCTGTACGCCGTCGCTGAGTGACCCGAGGCCCTCCGCCATCCCGCCGACGGCCGCCGCGAGCGACGCCAGCGCGGTCGCGACCTCGGAGGACGACTCGCCCACATCAGGCGTCTTCTGCAGCGGGTTGGCCTGCTTGAAGAGGTCCCCGCCGGCGGTGTCGAGCGTGCTCTTGATGGACCTGAGATCGTCGGGATTGACGTGCATGTCGTCGTCACTCATGCCCTCGTCCTACCCGCTCTGGCCGATTTCAAACATGATGAAAGTAAAAAGCCCTATGAGGCCATGCCGGCCGGTCTTCGCGGAGTGTCAGGCAGCCTCCTCGTGGTGGTCGGCCAAGTCGCGGATCAGACTCGCGGCTGGCTCGTGGACGAATTCGGCGAACCCACCGAGCGCGGCGAGACCCTCCAGCGGAACGCCCGCACCGAGCGCCGTGATCGTCTCCGGTCGCATCAGCCACGCGGCCAGGCACGCGGGATAGTCGGCCGGATGGTTGAACAGCTCGTCGAGCTGATCCAGCCCGGCGTCATCGGGATTCCTGAACGCATGCAGACCCGCGTCCATGGCGAGGTTGACCAGTCCGTACGGAATGTCGGTGAGCAAGCCGTAGTCACGCAGCCCGCGGTGGGTCCAGATCTCCCCCGGCTCGCGATCCGGCCTCCCGGTCCTGTCACGCAGCACATCGATCCATCGTTCCGGCTCATCCGCGACTGCGTACGCCACCTCCTCGGGCACCCGCAGCGGCGCCGTCTCGAACATGAGGCCCTCGTCGATCGGCACGATCCGGCCGATCACACACTCCCCGTCGTCGACCAGCAGCCCCGCACCGATGTTGATCGTGGTCAGCTGCTCACCGGTCCTCGGGTCCTCCCAGAGCAGGTGTCGCGGCTCGCGCCCCAGCATCCGTACGCCACGCATCGGCGCCCGCACCCACTCCCAGATCCGGTCGGCACCGGCGATGAGGTCTCCGGAGGCGTTGTGGCGCAGGAACGCCTCGAGCCCGCCGAGGTCGTAGAGGAAGGTCTGGCGGTAGACCCAGTCGCGATCCAGGATCTGGATCCGGTCGTCCTCCCGGTCGCGTCCGGGGTCAGGGCCACCACGGACGTCCAGCGCGACACGGATCGCCTTCGACATCCGCCACTGGTTGCGGGCGTGGGTCCCCTGCATCGCCTGCGCGACGATCCAGCGAGAGTGGGCCCACCTCGGCATCAGCGCCTCGAGAAGTCGCAGCTGTTCCAGCCGCTCGAGGCGCGACGGATGCCAGAACTGCTCCTTGTCGAGCTGGTCGCTGGTCGTGTGGATGATCTCCAGGGCCGACCTCACGTCCCCACGGGCCTCGGCATCGTTCACCGCGAACATCGCCGGCCAATAGGGACTGTCGATGACCTTCTCCGCGAACGACCGCCGGCGCGGATCCCCGGGCCTCGTGGGCGGGACGGGCCTCTTCTGGTGCTTCTTGCGTTTGGGCATGACCCCAGAAGACCCCGGATCCGTACGCCTCGCCAGCGCCTATCAACGGCCTGTGGATAACCCCGTCCCGGAGCTCGCCTGTGGACAGTGATCGGCCCGCCGATCAGGCAAGAGCGAGGAAGAGCTTCTCCATCTTCTTGGTGTCGACACTGTCGCGACCACCCTCGGCGAGGCACTTCTCGAGCCCGGTGGCCACCAGCGCGTAGCCGCCTCGGCTGACTGCCTTGTTGACCGCCGCGAGCTGGGTGAGCGCGTCTTCGCACTCCGAGCCCTCCTCGAGCATCCGGATCACCGAGGCGAGGTGTCCGTTGGCCCGCTTGAGTCGGGTGATGACGGCCTTGATCTCGTCAGGCTCGAGCTGCATCGGCGTCCTTCTCTTTCCAGTGAGTGTCTCCAGCCTGCCGGGAAGCCGCTGGCGTCCTGGGGATTCTATAACCCCCCAGGGGGTTATGCTACCGTCACCGCCATAACCCCCCGGGGGGTTACGGAAGGAGTCACCATGACCACCACGACCGACCACGGCTCAGCCCACGGAAAGAGCGTCCTGCGAGACCTCGGGCCGCTCCACCAGGAGCTACGCCGCGCCATCCCCGACGTCTACAAGGGCTGGGGCAGACTCTCCAAGGCGGCCTTCGCCGACGGCGCACTCGACCGCAAGACCAAGGAACTGATCGCCTTCGCAATCGGCGTCGTCGAGGGCTGCGACGGCTGCATCGCCTCCCACGGCCAGGCCGCCGCACGCGCCGGCGCGAGCCCTCAGGAAGCAGCCGAGGCCATCGGCGTCACCTTCCTCATGCACGGCGGTCCCGCGACCATCCACGGCGCACGAGCCTTCGACGCGTTCTGCGAGTTCGTCGACGCCCTCGACGCCGGCGAACCTCCCGCCTGACCCCACCAGACCCACAGAAGCAGGAACCGAACCATGTGTCGCCCCGTCCGCTGCAAGAAGTGCAAGAAGACCACCTGGGCCGGCTGCGGCCGCCACGTCGCCGACATCAAGGCCTCCGTACCCACCGGCCAGTGGTGCCCCGGCCACTCCGCCGACCCCACGGACCCCAACGGCACCTTGCTGAGCCGCATCCTCGGC
>JALZDD010000534.1 GCA_030862715.1 Actinomycetota bacterium
GAGAGCTGGTAGTCGGGCACCACGACACGGGCGGACTTGGTCGCCTCGTCGATGATCGTGACCGAGGAGACGCGGGCCGGCGAGAGCGCGGAGGCGACGAGCACCTTCGGGTCCTCGGACCAGTCGACGATGTCGATCTTCTCGCCCTGCAGCTCGGACATGACCTGGCGGACCCGCTGGCCCATCGGGCCGATGCAGGCACCCTTGGCGTTGACGCCGGGGACGGTCGACTTGACCGCGATCTTGGTGCGGTGACCGGCCTCGCGGGCGATCGCGGAGATCTCCACGGTGCCGTCGGCGATCTCGGGCACCTCGAAGGAGAAGAGCTTCTTGACCAGGTTGGGGTGTGAGCGCGAGAGCGTGATCTGCGGGCCACGCATGCCCTTGCGCACGCTCACCACGAGAGCCTTGATCCGGGTGCCGTGGCTGTAGTCCTCGCCCGGCACGCGCTCGGAGAGCGGGATGACACCCTCGAGCCGGCCCAGGTCGACGAGCACGTCGTCAGGGTTGCGGCCCTGCTGGATGACGCCGGAGAGGATGTCGCCCTCCTTGCCGGAGAACTCACCGAACTTCACGTCGTCCTCGGCGTCGCGCAGGCGCTGCAGCACGATCTGCTTGGCGGTGGTGGCGGCGATCCGACCGAAGCCCTCGGGCGTGTCGTCGTACTCCCCGACGACGTTGCCCTCGTCGTCGATCTCGGCGGCGAGCACGCGTACGTGCCCGGTCTTGCGGTCCAGGTCGACCCGCGCCTTCGTCTGGGCGCCCGTGGTCTTGTGGTACGCGGTCAGCAGCCCCTGCTCGATCGCCTCGACGAGCACATCGAGCGAGATCTCCCGCTCCCGCTCCAGCATCCGCAGGATGCTCATATCGATGTCCATGGCCTACTCCCCCTCGTCGATCCGCTTGAACTCGATCTGCACAAGCGCCTTCTTCACGTCCGCGTACGCCACCTCGCGGCGCTTGCCGCTCACCTCGAGGCTCGCGCGCTCCTCGTCGGACTCCTTGACCCGTCCGGTGAAAGCGGAGCCGTCGGCGGTGGTGACCTTGACCAGGCGACCCTTGTTGCGGCGCCAGTGGCGCGGCAGGGTCAGCGGCCGGTCGACACCGGGAGAGGTCACCTCGAGCGTGTAGGGCTGCTCGCCCATGACGTCGGACTCGTCGAGGACCCGGTTGACCTCACGGGTTGCCTCGGTGACCTCCTCATGGGTGATCCCGCCGTCCTTGTCGACGGCGATCCGCAGGATCCGGCGCTTGCCGGCCGGCGTGATCTCCACGGCCTCGATGTCGAAGCCCAGGGCCAGAAGCGGGTCGGCGAGCGCCTTTTCGATGGCACTCGCGATCGCGTCCTTCCGCTCAGCACTCAACGCGATCTCCCCCTGCATCCTGTTGTCCGGTCCTGTTGGCTGGTCCAATTGTTTGGGCCTCCGAGCACACAGCCCCGCTGATGAAACCATACCTGTACGCGTCGGGTGTCTCGAACAGCACGCGGCTGTGTTTGAAAGCCGCTGACGCGACTCCCGCCGGGTGTCGTTAGGGTTCCTCACGTGTTCCGGATGCTCTCGCGCCGCACCGCTGTAGGTGTCGCCGTAGTTGCCCCGCTGGCCGCCTCGGCGTGTTCGGCCTCGGAGATGCTGGATCCTGTCAAAGCACCTCCACCGAGCACTCCCCCGGCCCCCGCCAACCCCGACCAGAGTGTGATCGACGCCACGGTCGCGGCGATCCTCGGGGCCGACAAGGGCGCCCCGTCCGCGTTCGTACAGCTCCACCGCGTGCACATCGAGGCGCTGGCGCCGACCAAGGGCGTGACCGCGGCGCCGGCGACCGGGCGCTGGCAGGAGCGTCAGCTCGCCCTGGTCACGACGCTCACCGCCGCCGCCGGTCGCGCGGCGGACCCGCAGCTGATCACGCTGCTCGCCTCGGCCGCCGCCGGCCAGCAGCAGCTCCTGCACGGACGAGGTCTGGTATGAGCGAGCGCCAGCGAGCGACATCAGAGGTCAGGCCGCCGGCTCCGTATGCTTTCCCTTCCTCGACGGAGGCGGCGGCATGACGACGGCGACATCGTCCTCGACCGAGGCGCTCCAGGCGGCGCTCGCCGTCGAGCACTCCGCGATCTACGTCCTGGGCGCCCTGGGCGGGCGCACCTCGGCGACGTCCTCGCCGGCGCTGGCGCGGGCGCTCACGGACGCGTACGACGACCACGTGAACGCCCGGGAGGCGCTGGCCGCGCACGTGGTGGCCGCCGGGATCGAGCCGGTCGCACCCTCTGCCGTCTACGACCTGCCCGGCCGGATCGGGTCGGAGACGGGCATCGGCGCCGCGGCGCTGCAGCTGGAGCAGGACACCACCGCGACCTATCTCTCGCTGGCCCCGAAGGCGACCGGCACCGACCGGACGCTGCTCATCCAGCTGCTGTGCCGGGCGGCCGCGCGGCAGCTCGATCTGGGCGCGAAGCCGCGGGCCTTCCCGGGGACCTGATCCCCAAAACGAACGTGGCCCGCGAACCGTCCGGCGCGGGAGACTCCCGAGATGTCTCCCGAGACCGGGCGGCTCGCGGGCCAGGTTTTGGCCTGGACACGAGGCCTGAGAAGTCGCCTGGGGCTGAACCTCTCTTGCAGAAGTATGCAATCCCCGCTCAGGATGGCCCAGACCCGCAAAAGCGCATTGCAAGAACTTGCAACTTTCCCGGCGTCATTCCCAGGAGCGAATGATCTGGTGTATGTCGCTCAGTCGTTGTGCGACAGCGTCCGGATAGCCCTCGCTGTGGCCAATCTGGCTGCTCGGGATGTTGCTGTGCGGGATGTGGATCGCCCGCAGACCAGCCTTCTGAGCACCGTACACATCGTCGAAGAGCCTGTCGCCCACGTAGATGCATCGAGACGGATCCGAGACCTTCACGGCCTCCATCGCCGCGTGGAACGCCTCCTCGGCGGGCTTCGTCCAGGGAACCTCGGAGGTGTAGACGTCTCCGTCGAGCAGGTCGAGCACCCCGTCGCGCTCGAAGAACCCGCGGTGCCACGCGCGCGGCCAGATCGTGTTGGACAGCACCCCGACACGTACGCCGTCGGCGCGGAGCGCCTCCCACAGCGGCCCGACCTC
>JALZDD010000557.1 GCA_030862715.1 Actinomycetota bacterium
GGTCGTCACCGACATCTGGGTGCCCCTCTCGGCCGCGCTGAACGTCATCAACCGGTCCATGGGCCACGACGACCTGTATCCCTTCGTCATCCCGCCCGCGGTCCTGGACAAGCTCGACTTCGTGGCCTCGTTGGTTCAAGATTCAACCCGCCCCCTAAGGTGATTCCCATGGGGGAGAAGGCGACCTACATCCAGCCCGGCAACGAGTTCAACCGGGACATGAACTACATCCCGGACAGGATCATGCGCGACGCGCGGACGCCTGAGTTCGGGCCGAGCGACGTGCCGTTGTGGCCGGTCGAACCGGGTCGCTACCGGCTGGTCGCGGCCGCCGCCTGCCCGTGGGCCAACCGGGCGATCATCGTCCGCAACCTGCTCGGGCTCCAGGACGTCATCTCCCTCGGCCTCGCCGGCCCGACGCACGACGCCCGTTCGTGGACCTTCGACCTCGACCCCGGCGGTGTCGACCCGGTGCTCGGGATCGAGCGGTTGCAGCAGGCCTACTTCAAGCGCTATCCCGACTACCCGCGCGGCATCACGGTGCCGGCGATCGTCGAGGAGGCCTCCGGCAAGGTCGTCACCAACGACTTCCCCTGGATCACCCACGACTTCTTCCACGAGTGGACCGACTTCTTCGCCGACGACGCGCCCGACCTGTGGCCGCGCGCGCTGCGCGAGGAGATGGACGAGGTCAACCAGCGAGTCTTCACCGAGATCAACAACGGGGTCTACCGGTGTGGCTTCGCCGGCTCGCAGGAGGCGTACGACACTGCGTACTCACGTCTCTTCGCTGCTCTCGACTGGCTCGAGGAGCGGCTCTCCGGGCAGCGCTACCTGGTCGGCGACCAGCTCACCGAGTCAGACATTCGGCTGTTCACGACGCTGGCCCGCTTCGACGCGGTCTACCATGGCCACTTCAAGTGCAACCGGCAGAAGCTGATCGAGTTCCCCGCGCTGTGGGCCTACGCGCGCGACCTCTACCAGACCCCCGGGATCGGCGAGACGCTCGACTTCGACCAGATCAAGCAGCACTACTACGTCGTCCACACCGACCTGAACCCCACGCAGATCGTGCCTGCCGGCCCCGATCTCTCCGGCTGGAACGAGCCGCACGGGCGCGAGTCGCTCTAGGCCTGGTCACCGCCTGGTCCATCGCTGGTCGACTTGTGCGCCGCATGTCCACAGAGTGACCTTCGTGCCGTTGCTGGTGCCCCAGCCTGAGGCGTCCAGGCAAAGGCCGGACTGCACCCCGGTGATGCTGCCGTCGGCGTTGACGTTCCACTGCTGGTTGGGTTGTCCGCTGCAGTCCCAGATGACCAGCCGGGTGCCGTTGCTCGTGCCATGACCGAACGCGTCCAGGCACTTGTTGCCGTACACCTTGAGCTCCTTGGCGGCGGTGTGGGTCCACCGCTGGTTGGAACCGCTCCCGCAGTCCCACAGCTGAACCTCGGTGCCGTTGGTCGTGCTGCGCCCGGCGACGTCAAGGCAGCGACCGGACTGCACACCGACGATCTCGGTGCCGTCCGTGGCGCCGACGCTGCCGGGTATTGACCGCAGTGCGTTGTGCCAGACCGCGGCCATCTTGTCGTAGCCGGCGGCCGTCGGGTGGACCCCGTCCTCCAGGTCGGCGGCCGTCAGGGCGCTGTGCATGTCGACCAGGTGCACGTGCTTGCCGGAGTTCACCTTGCTCTGCACGATGCCGGGGATCGCCGCGTTGAAGCTGTTCACCTTCGCCTCCGCCTCGCTCCACCCGAGCGGAGTGATCTGCGCGACGAACACCTCGGCGTTAGGCGCCGTCGTGGTGATGCGGTCGATCAGCGTGGACAGCCGGTTCGGGGCGGTGGAGAGCTGGAAGTCCTGCAGGATGTCGTTGGTGCCGACCTGCAGCAGCACGGTCTGCGGCTGGTAGGTGTTCAGCCAGCCGACGATATTCGCGTCGATCTGGTCGATACGCCAGCCCGGGTGACCTTCGTGATCGTGGTCGCCGAGGCTCGCCGGGCCGTTGAACTGCGACCCGACGAGGTCCACGGTGTAGCCGCCGCTGGCGAGGCGCTGCCACAGTCCGATCCGGTATCCGCCGGGCGTCTGTGTGCCCTCGGTGATGGAGTCACCCAGCGGCATGACCCGGACCCCGCCGTTGGACTCGGCCTGGGCGGGACCGATCGGCGTCGTCACCATGGCCAGCACGACACCGAGCGCTCCCAGCAGTCCGAGCCACCTTGCTCTTGTTCGCATCATTGCTCCTCGCGTTCGTCGAACTGGTTGTCTCAGCGCTGCAGGGTGAGCAGGCCCGGCCGATAGGGCAGCGTGCCGTACTCCCCGCCGTCGGAGCTGGGGTCGCGCCCCTGGTAGAGGAACTGCAGGTTGCAGGGGTCGATGGTCTTGGTCTGGTCGGGGTTGGTGCGCACCAGGTCGCCGTGGCTGATGTCCCTGGTCCAGGCCGTCGCACCGCTGTTGGCACTGCCGGCGAAGGGGCTGTTCGCGGTCTCGGCCCCGGCTTGCGGTGTCCACGTGCCGTCGAGGCTGGTGGCCGTGAAGGAGCGGAAGTAGCGACCGAACCCTGTGTAGTTCTGGGCCTCGACGATCATGAGGTACTGGCTCTGACCCCGGACCTTGTAGACCTCAACGGCCTCGAACAGGTTGAGCGGCGTGTCGCTCATGATCTTCGCGTACGACGAACCGAAGCTGCTCGGGAAGTCGCCGATGGGCATGCTGGCCCGGTAGATGCCGCCTTCGTCGTCGGCGAAGAACATGTACATGTTCGTGTCGTCGCCGATGAGGGTCACGTCGAGGCCGCCCCGGGGTTTCCCGTCGTCCGTGGGAGGAAGGGTTCCGGTGAACAGCTCCTGTTGCGCGGACCAGCCGTTGGGATTGGTGGGGTCGCTCGAGGTGCGGTAGGAGAAGGTGCCTTGCCCGCCCCCGTTGTAGGCGAGCACCCAGATGTTCTTCGGGGCGAAGTAGAACAGCGTCGGCGCGATGGCATTGAAGGGCATAGTGTTCTGGGTGGCACTGGCCATGTCGGACCAGTTCGCGAAGGGGCTGAAGGACATCAGTCCCCAGTTGCCGTCGGGATAGGGCAACGAGCCGTGCGTCGTGGCGTAGACGATCTTCCGGCCGTTGTGTTCGACGGCGGTGAAGTCCTTGAGCGCCGCCCACCCCGCCTTCGGTTGTGCCAGCGGGCCGGTCGAGTTCCAGTTGTACGTCGACGGGAGGGTGCACTGGGCGTTGCCGCCGTCGACCCGGATGAGCTGCCATTGCTGGTTGCTGCCGTTCCAGTCGCTGTACTGCACGACGCCTGCGCCGTCGTTGGTTGCTGCATTCTGGACTTCGACCGCTTTGTTGCTGTTGCGATTGATCAGGCGTACGTGGCCGCCGTCGGAGTCGGCCAGGCGGAACTGCTGGTTGGCGCCGCCGGTGTCGGTCCACTGGTGGATGGCGGCATGGTCGGCTGTTGACCAGCTGGATACGTCGAGCATCTTGCCGGAGTGTCGGGCCTTGATCTTGTAGTAGCCGCTGCCGGCGTCGATGAACTGGAACTGCTGGTTGTTGGCGTTGGTGCGGGTCCATTGGTGGAGCTGGATTCCGTCGGCGGTGGAGACGCCGCTGACGTCCAGGGCTTTGCCGCTGTTGCGGTTGACCATTTCGTACCAGGCGGTGGTATCGACCGTGGCGGCCGACGCCGGCGTCGTGGCCACCGTGAAGATGCCGCCACCTGCCACCACTGCCGCCACGCCAGCGGCGACGACCCGCATCAGCCACCGAGGTCGCCGCGACGGCGACGCGATCGATCGAGTACCAGAAAGGGCAGACATGATTCTCCTTGACCAAAGAGCCGGACGGTTCACCTGAGAGGTGATGCGGGCGGGCTCGGCCTTGCGCCGAGC
>JALZDD010000581.1 GCA_030862715.1 Actinomycetota bacterium
TCTGGACCGAGAAGCCGGCGACCACCCTGCTGGTCACCCACGGCGTGAACGAGGCGATCTTCCTCTCCGACCGGGTCGCGGTGATGTCGCCGCGACCGGGCCGGATCAAGGAGATCATCGAGGTCGATCTTCCCCGGCCGCGTACGCCCGACATGATGCGTACGCCGGAGTTCCACGCGCTGGCCGACCGGGCCTCCGAGCTGCTCTTCGGTGACGACGGGCGCGCCGAGGCGGAATCTTGAGCAGGCAGAGCTTGATGCGACTGAGTCAACAGCTGGCCGGCTGGGTGGCCGGTCTGATCGGCGTGGTGGCCCTCTTCGTGCTGTGGGCGGTCGTGTCCGTCGCAGGGTTCCCGCCCGACCCCGGGACCGGCTTCACTCCGGTTCCGCCGCCGTGGACGGTCCTCTCCGAGATGGCCGCGGCAGGCCCGTCGGCGTTCTGGGGCGGGGTGCTCCGCGAGACGCTGATGGAGGCGTCGATCGGGTTCCTGTGGGGCAACCTGATCGCCCTGCTGCTGGCCTCGCTGGTGCTGCTGGTGCCGTGGCTGGAGCCGGTGATCATGCAGATCGCGGTGACGACGTACTGCCTGCCCGTGGTCGCGGTGGGCGGCATCTCGATCGTGGTCCTCGGTGGTGCCGAGCAGCCCGGTGACCCGTCGAAGACCTCGATCTTCCTGGCTGCGCTGATGGTCTTCTTCACCACCGTCGTCGGGGCCGTGCTCGGGTTCAAGTCGGCCGATCGCGCCTCGCTCGACGTGGTGCGGGTCTACGGCGGGTCGGTGTGGACGCAGCTGGTGAAGGTACGCCTCGTCGCGGCCGTCCCGGCGATCCTCAACGCGCTGCAGATCGCGGTGCCGACCGCGATCCTCGGCGCCGTCCTCGGCGAGTATCTCGGCTCCACCGACCGTGGCGTCGGGCGCACGCTGATCGTCCTGCAGGGCAAGCCCGACCCCGAGCGGCTCTGGGCCGTCTTCCTGGTCTGTGCCCTGGTCGCCCTGGCGGGCTATCTGCTGCTGGGGCTGGTTTCGCGTCTGGTGACGCCGTGGGTTGCTGGGAGGTCCGGATGAGGTCGGGTGCCAAGGGTCTGTCGCGGGCGGTCCTGGGGCCGGTGCTGCACACCGTCGCCGCGCTGGCGATCGTGGTCGTGCTCTGGCAGGCGTTCGTGTCGTTCTCCAGCGTCTCGGAGTTCGTCGCGAAGGGTCCGCTGGACGTCGTCGACCACCTCTTCACCGGGCCGGACGCGGCTGCCCACCGGGCATCGCTGTTCCCGCTGACCTGGGTGACCCTGAAGGACGCGGCGCTCGGCTTCCTCGCCGGGATGGCGCTCGCGGTGGTGGCGGCGGTGCTGTTCAACCTGTCGCGTACGGTCGAGGCCGGCGTGATGCCGCTGGCGCTGCTGCTGCGCTCGATCCCGCTGGTCGCGATCGCCCCGGTGGTCATGCTGATCACCGGCCGCGCCTCGACCGCCTCGGTCGTGGTGCTCGGGATCATCGTGGTGCTGTTCCCGGCGCTGGCCGCGGTGCTGTTCGGCCTCTCGCAGGCCTCGCCGCAGTCGCTGGACCTGGTCGCCGTCTACGGCGGTTCGCGGCTCACCGCGATCCGGAAGGTGTCGCTGCCCGGGGCGCTTCCGTCGATCTTCGCCGCGGCCCGGGTCTCGGTGCCCGGCGCCGTGACCGGCGCACTGCTGGCCGAGTGGCTCTCGACCGGCAAGGGCATCGGCGGCAACATCCAGAAGTTCCCCGCCGCCGCCCGGTTCGACGACCTGTGGGCAGCGGTCGCGATCATCACCGTGGTCACGCTGGTGCTCTACAACCTCGTCCAGCTCCTGGAGTCGGTCGCGCTGGAGCGGATGGGGATGGGCGCCTCGCAGTAGCCGGTCAGTAGTCCGTGCGGTCCCGCTTCGCGAGCCACGCGTCGAACGGGTCGTACGCCTGCGGGATCCGCAGCTCGTCGACCTTGGTCGGCCAGTCGTCGTGCTCGTTGGCGCGGCCGGTCCCGAACAGGTCGTAGAAGGCGCGGTCGTCGAACCCGCCCTTGGCCGCGTCGTCACGGTCGGCGGCGTAGACGACACGGTCCAGGCGCGCCCACAGACCGGTCGCCAGGCACATCGGGCAGGGTTCGCACGAGGTGTAGAGGGTGCAGCCGGCCAGCGAGAAGCTGTCGGCCTCCTTGCAGGCGGCGCGGATCGCGACGACCTCGGCGTGAGCGCTCGGGTCCAGGTCCCGGGTGACGCGGTTCTGCCCGGTGCCGAGCAGGATCCCGTCGCGGAGGATGATGGCCCCGAACGGGCCACCGCCGTTGTTGACGTTGCGCACAGCCAGTGCGACCGCCTGCTCCAACCACATGGTGTCCGTCATGCCGATGCCCCCTAGCCCAGCCCCCGGGGCTGATGTTCCTACTGCCATTCTGCTCCCTGGCATCACTCGACCTCGTGGAGCCGGTCGTAGGTGGCGCTGATGGCCGAGACGCGGTCGCGTCCGGCCCGTCCCCGCTCGTGGAGTACGCCGTCGGCGAGCACGCTCGCCAGCGACATCGACGCGGCCAGGGAGTCGAAGGCCAGAGGGCCCTGGACCGGGCACTCCAGCGCGATGTCGGCGCGGCCGAGGTGGACCGTTCCGGTCGGGTCGGCGATCACGATCACCGTGCTCCCCGAAGCCGCGGCGGCGTCGACGAAACCGCCGAAGCCCGGCGGCCGGCGGCGGAGCCCGACCGCGACCACCACCGAACCCTCGCCGAGCTCGGCCAGCTCCTCGCCGATGACCTGGCCGGGAGCCGGAGCGAGCGTGACCCGCTCGCGGGTCTGGGTGAGCTGTTGGCGCAGGTGGAGCGCGACCGGGTAGGAGTTGCGCCAGCCCGCGACCATCACGTCTCTCGCCCCGGCGATGGCCTCGATCGCCGCGGCGATCCCGGGCTGCTCCACGACCCGCGCGATCGCGGCGGCTTCTCCCTCGGCGTGGGCGCTGAGGTCCGGGGCACCCTCGACGCGGCGCGGCTCGCCGGCCGTACGCAGCCCCCGCAGGTGGTCGCGTACCTCGTCGAAGCCGTCGAATCCCAGCGACCGGAAGAGCCGGCTCATCGTCGCCTTCGAGACCTCCGCGAGCGAGGCCAGCTCGGCCGCACGGTAGGTCGCCAGGTCGTCGAGATGCTCCAGCAGCGTGTCCGCCGCCTTGCGCTCCTGCGGCGAGAGCTCCTGGTAGTGCGTGGCGATCCGCCGGTCGATCCGCTGGTCCACCCGAGTTGTGCTCACTTCATGCCCGCCTGATCA
>JALZDD010000630.1 GCA_030862715.1 Actinomycetota bacterium
GATCAGAGTTTCGGGGTGAATCCGCGCCAGACCGTTCGCCACCTTCAGCTGCTGACTGACCGCCGGCTGGCTCACCCCGAGCTCGTCGGCGATCTCCCGCTGGCTCATCCCCGAGGCCACCATCGCCCGCAGCGCGAGGACACGCCGAAGCCGCGCGATCTCTTCGTCATGTCGCGCTTGGCGGTACGCAGCCACCACGGTCATAAGGGAACCTTATCACCGCTCGAGCGACCCAGACGATGATCGATGCCGCTAGAGATCCTGCGGCGACGCAATCACCAGGCGTACGGAGGTGCGATCCCGGATGCGGTCGACCTCGACCGAGCCGCCATGTGCCCGAGCGATCTCACGGACGATCCTCAGGCCGAGGCCCGGGTCTCCGGATCGCGAGGAGATGTCTGTCGGGAAGCCGTCGCCCTCGTCGGTGACCGTGACGACCGCGCCACCAGGCTCGGCGCTCACAGCGACGTCGATGTCACCGGCGCCGTGCCGGATCGCGTTGTCGACGAGGTTCGACAGTGCCCGGTCGAGATGGGTGGCATCACCGTGGATCTCGATGGGACGTGGCGCCGTCAGCTCGATGCCACGGCTCCCGGGGGACGCCCGGAACCGCTCCACGACGCGCGCGGCCAGGTCCACCAGGTCGACCGGACGCGACTCGATCGGCATCGAAGGATCCCCGGAACCGGCCCGGTCGAGGAGATCCTCGGCCAGGGAGATCAAGCGGCGCACCTCGTCGGCGACCGACTGCAGCGCCTGCCTCAGCTCCTCCGGAGTCCGCTGCCCGGCCAGCGCCAGCTCGATCTCGGTGCGCATCAGCGCCAGCGGCGTACGCAGGTCGTGACTGGCATCGGCGACGAACCTCCGCTCGCGCTGCAGGCCGTGGTCGAGGCGCCCGATCATGGCGTTCAGGGTGAGTGCGAGCCGGCGCAGCTCGTCGTCGGCGTCAGGGACCGGGAGCCGTTCGCCGGCGCTGCGCGCGGAGATCGTGGCCGCGCGGGCGCGCATCCGCTCGATCGGTCGCAGTCCCGCGCCGGCGACTAGGTAGCCGAGTCCGCCGGCGACGGCCAGCGCCAGCGGCCCCGCGATCAGCAGCTGGTTGCGCAGCGCGGTGAGCGCCTCGTCGGCGTCCTCGCGCGACGTAGCGACGACCAGGAAGCCCTCTTCGACCGGCTTGACCAGGAGAACGAGTCTTTCCTGTTCCGGATCAGGTTCGCCCGCGGCTGCGGCATCGTCGTCGAGGACGGTGGACGTCGTCTCGAGCCAGCCACCCCTGACGAGTCCCCGAAGATCCGTGGCATCGAGAAGCGGGTCCGTGACCAGGCCGGAAGAAGCCTGTACGCCACCCCGCGCGGTGAGGATCTGGGCATGGACCTCGCCGCTGAGGCCCGAGACGGCGTCCAACCGGTCGCGCCCCGAGACCGACTCGAGCCGGTCTGCCTCGGCGCCGACCGAGTCACGGAGGCGATCATCGAGCGCGTCGCTCACCCGCACCTGGACCAGCACACCGAGGCCGGTGACCGCGATCGCCGTCGCGGCCAGAAAGGCGAGCGCGACCCGGGTACGCAGCGGCCACCGCGACGGCGACCAGCCCCTCACGACGTCTCCGCCGTGAGTCGGTAGCCCACGCCACGTACGGTGTGCAGGGTGCTCACCCCGAAGGGCCGGTCGATCTTCGCGCGCAGGTAGCGCACATAGACATCGACGACGTTGGAGGTGACGTCGTGGTGGTCGCCCCACGCCAGGGCGAGCAGCTTCTCGCGGGTGAGCACTTGGCCGGGCCGGCGCATGAGGGCCTCCAGAAGGATGAGCTCTCTGGTGGAGAGCGACAGCTCGGTCGGCCCGCGCCAGACCCGCCTCGCTGCCGGGTCCATACGCAGTCCTGCGGCCTCCAGCATCACGGGTCTCGGCACCGGGCCGCGCCGGGCGAGAGCGCGCATCCGGGCCAGCAGCTCCTGGAAGGCGAACGGCTTGGCCAGATAGTCGTCGGCGCCGCTGTCCAGACCGGCGATGCGATCCACCACCGCCGTGCGCGCGGTCAGCATCAGGATCGGGGTCCACACCCGCGCGGCCCGCAGCCGGCGGCACACCTCGAACCCGTCGATGTCGGGCAGCATGACGTCGAGCAGCATCACGTCGTACTCGCCCTCGCGCGCCGAGGCGAGCGCCTGCGTGCCAGTGGTGACGGAGTCGACGACGCCGCCACGCTCGGTCAGCCCGCGGGCGACGAGCGCGGCGAGCTTCTCCTCGTCCTCGACCAGCAGCACCCGCACGTCGTTCATGCTAGGCGGGCAGATGAGTGCCGGATGAGAGACTCATCGGCTCCTCATCCAATCGCCATAGCGTCGATGACATGAAACCGAACCTGAACCGCAAACGCATCGCCATCGTCATCGCCGGCGCGGCCGTGGTCACGGCCGGAACGGTCGGCGCCGCACGCGCACTGTCCGCCGACGACGACGCACAGGACCGCCCCATCCCCGCCTCCGAGCTCGAACAGACTTCCCAGGCTGCACTTGCCGAGACCGGCGGAGGCGAGGTCACCGAGACCGAGGTCGACGACGAGGAGAGCAAGTACGAGGTCGAGGTGACCCTCGACGACGGCACCCAGGTCGACGTCCAGCTCGACGCTGACTTCCAGGTCGTCGGCACCGAGGGTGACGACGACTCCCGCTCGGACGACTGAGCAGAGGTCGTACGATGCCTCGCTTCGCTGTCGCCCTGATCTGCTGCCTTCTGGTGGCCACCGGCTGCAGCGCCCGGGGCGAGGCGCTCCCACAGTCGGATGAGCCGGTGGATCTCGACCCCGCCAAGTTCAGCGCCGAAGTCACGAACCCCTGGTTCCCGCTCGACCCGGGAACCCGCTGGACCTATCGCGAGACCACGGAGGACGGCGAGATCGTCGAGGTGGTCGTCACCGCCACCTCGGTGACCCGCGAGATCGCCAACGGCATCACCGCCCGGGTCGTACGTGACACCGTCACCCTCGACGGCGAGATCATCGAGGACACCATCGACTGGTACGCCCAGGACGAGGCCGGCACGGTCTGGTACCTCGGCGAGGACACCGCTGAGTTCGAGGACGGCACGATCACCACCCGCGGAGGGTCCTTCGAGGCCGGCGTGGACGCCGCTCAGCCGGGAGTCATCATGCCCGCCTCACCCGAGGCCGGTATGACCTATCGGCAGGAGTACTACGCCGGCGAGGCCGAGGACAACGGCGAGGTCCTCGACCTCGGCCAGCGCGCCACCGTCCCTGCCGGTGAGTACGACGACCTCATGAAGACCGCCGACACGACCCCGCTCGAACCCGACGTGCTGGAGCACAAGTTCTACGCACGAGGCGTCGGACTGGTCCTCACGATCGACAGGGAGGCCGGAGGTCGCGAGGAGCTCCTGGCGGTCACGCACGTCTCCCCCGCGGACGCTCGCCGCGCCGGCGAAGCACGGCTGGGCGAGACGTACTGACCTTCCCCGGCCTGGGCGCAGGGGAAGGTCAGAGTCTGGCAGCCGTCGCAGGACGGGTCTCTAGGAGCGGGCCGCCTCGATCTGGGCGCTCACGTCGTAGGGGAACTCCGAGGTGATGCCGATCTTGTCGTACTCCATCTTCGAGGCGTCGAACCCGTCGTTCCAGTTGCCGTTGCTGACCTCGTTGCACTGGTAGGACTGGTAGGACTGGTCGGTGGTGGCGCCGACCTCGATGTTGGCGAAGGAGAACCCGCAGCCGCCGGCATCCATGTGGATGCCGCGCGTGCCGGAGTCGGGCATCTCCCCGACCGGGTCGGTCAGCACGTCACCGATCACCATCTGCTCCACCTTGTTCTTGATCGGGTGCGGATCCTGGTTGGCCACGCCGTACGTGTAGAACGCGCCCATGTCACCTGAGTCCAGGCCTGCGTTCTGGATCTCGATGTAGCGGAAGGTGTTGTTGTCGGTGTACTGCTCGCCGTCGATGACCTCCGGACGCGACTCCAGGCTGATGCCGTACCGCGCTGAGTGGTTGACGAAGATGTTCTCGACCAGGTTGTTGCCGGTGTCCATCAGCTCGATCCCGGAAGCATCGCCGGGCACCGTCTCGCCGATGTGATCGATGAAGACGTTGGAGATCGTGTGCCCGTGGCTCAGGTCGCCCTCACCGGGCCAGCCACCCTCGATCTTGATCGCGTCCGCGCCGATGTTCTCGAACCAGCTGTTGGTGACCTTCAGCCCCTCGTTGGCGAACAGGGCGTAGACACCCATGAACCCGGTGTCGGAGACATGCAGGTTGGTCAGCGTGACGTCCTTGGTGTTCTCCAGCGTGATCGCGCCGAACCGGTTCCGCGGCATCTCGATCTGCCGGTCGTGCTCGGGATACTTGTGCGGCTCGCCCGAGTCGCCCGCCGAGATCCATCCCGAGCGGTACCAGTCGACGAAGTCGCTGTGCTGCAACCCGATCCCGTCGAAGGTGATGTCGTGCGCGCGGCGTTCCGGCGTCGCGCCCTTCACATCGATCATCTTCTTCACCGTCGGCGCCATGATCCGCACCTTGCTGATGTCGCCCTTCGGCTTGTAGTAGACCTCGTTGTTGGCGTAGTCGAAGTAGTACTCGCCCGCCTGGTCGAGGAACGGAAGAGCGTTCTGGATGAAGTAGCGCGAGCCGCCACCGCTGTTGACCAGCGCGTAGCGCGTCCAGTACTTCAGCGTGGCGAAGCCCTTGCGGTAGTCGGCCCCACCGATCGGCACGGTGTCGGTGAACCAGCTCCAGGAGCCACCGGACCATACGGTCACCTGGGCGTTGGCCAGGGGGTTGCTGGTCGGGGTGTCGTCCCACGCCGGGTCCCAGTCACCTTCCTCCCAGTACAGCCACTGCCGCACAGCCTCCTTCTCGGGCTCGCCGAGCTTGGAGAAGAGGTACGGCCCGTGCGAGTCCTCCGACCCGCGGTTGGGATAGCGGGCGACCTCGGCGCGCGCACCGTCCTCGAACAGCGTGTAGAACCGCTGTCCCGGCTCGACCTTGGTCTTGTAGATCCCGTCGCGGAACGGCTCCCAGCCGGTCAGCTCCTTCGCGCCGGTCAGGACCGCCTTGCCGGGCCCGTCGACCGACCGGTACACCACGTCGTGCCCATTGCTGCCGCTGTCGCGGTCATCGAGCTCGAGCGTGGAGTCCACCTGGTACTCACCGGCCCGGACGTTGACCGTGACGTCGCAACCCATGTGGGCATTGAGCTTCTTGTCGCGGATCTCATCGCGGGCACGCTCCAGGGTCGCGAACGGTGCGCTCTCCGACCCGGCGGCCTGGTCGCTGCCGTCGGGTGAGACCCAGAGGGCCTTGCACTTTCCTCCCGCCGCGTCGGCGGTTGATGTGGTGACCGCGAAGCCGGTGACAGCGACGACGGCTGCCGCAGCCAGCGCGCCGAGGCGGCGCGTCATTGGTTGCTGCATGGTCCGTTCCCTTCTCTATGGGGGCGGAGCGCCCGGCGAGAGGCAGAAGAACCACCCGCGGGTGGCCGTGCGGCCTCCGAGACGAGCTCCGTGTGACATACGCCACGCCACTAGCATGATGTCATACATATGACGTGTCAAGAGCTGCCTGGATGATGAGATGTCCCGCGCGGCCACGCCGCAGGGCCAATGCCCGCGCTCGGCGACGTACGATGTCCTACACTTCCGGGTATGCCGCAACCGCTTACCCGGACCACCACGGTCCTCTCTCAGCCGCGTGACCGGCAGCCGATGCTCGGTGTGGTCGTCGTCGACGAGCTCGTGGACGCGATCGTCTCCGGGCGCCTGGCTCCGGGCGACGCGCTACCGCCCGAAGGACCGCTCAGCGAGCAGTTCGGCGTGAGCCGCACCGTCGTACGCGAGTCCGTGAAGCGCATCGAGGAGAAGGGCCTGGTCACGATCGCGCGCGGTCGCGGCACCGAGGTCCGCCCGATGACGGCGTGGAACACGATGGACCGAGTGGTCCTCACTGCCCTGATCAAGCACGACGAGACGCTGGGCATCCTCGACGAGCTCAGTGTCGTACGCGCCCAGCTCGAGTCCGTGATGGCGGCAGAGGCCGCCCAGCGGCGATCGGACGAGCAGGTCGCCGAGCTCGACCAGGCGATGCAGCGGATGCGGGAGAGCACCGCCGACGAGGATGTCTTCCGCGCCGCCGACGTGGCCTTCCACGAGACCGTGATGGAGCTGTCCCGCAACCGGCTCGCCGGCAACATCGCACGTACGCTCATGGACCACGCCCTGGAGAGCTCGCGCTACCACGGGGTCGACACGCCCGACGCGTTCGCGCTGACCCTGCGTGAGCACGAGGCCGTGCACGCCGCGATCTCCGAGGGCGACCCGGTGCGGGCGCAGGACGCGATGAACAACCACATCCTCGAGGCGTGGCGCCGCCGCAGGCTGCCGTTGCCCGAGGCCGGCAACCGCGACAGCTGAACCCGCGTGTGGGCGGCCACCTGGCCGCCCACACCTCACCCCTTGACCGCTCCGGCGGCCAGGCCGCTCATCACCCAGCGCTGCGTGAGCACGAAGATCACCAGGATGGGCAGCACGGCGAGCAGCAGAGTGGGGAACACCTGCGTGTAGTCGGCGGAGTACTCCCCCACCGAGGCGTAGACACCGGTGGTGACCGTGTAGAGGCCCGAACCGGGACCCAGGATGAGCTGGGGACTGGCGAAGTCGTTCCACACACTCAAGGTGTTCAGGATGAAAACGGTCGCCAGGATCGGCTTCATGAGCGGCAGGATGATCGTCCACAGCGTCCGGTACGGACCGGCGCCGTCGATCGCCGCGGCCTCGTCGAGCGAGGCCGGCAGCATCCGGATGAACCCCGTGAAGACGAAGATCGTGAACGGTACCGTCGCCGAGGCCATGAAGAGGACCAGCCCGGGGAACGTCGACATCAGCCCGAGGGCCCGAAGCACGAAGATCACCGGCACGAGGATCACCTGGGTCGGGATGAACATGCCCGAGATGAAGAACAGCAGCGCCGCACCGAACACCGGACGCGGCGAGCGCGCGATGACGTACGCCGCGGGCGCGCACACGCCGATGGAGACGATGTTGACGCAGATGACCAACCCGATGGTCACGGCGTAGCCGAACGCGATGTCGAAGTCCGGGTTGTTCCAGGCCGCGACGAGATGCTCGAGCGTGAACTGGCCGGGCGACAGCGAGAATGGCCTGCTGACGATGTCGCGCTGGTCCTTGAACGCGTTCACGACCAGGAGGTACATCGGCACCAGCATGAACAGGCACAGAGCTGTGACCGCGGCGTACCAGCCCGGCGTACGACGCTCGCCGGTCAGGCTCCGGCGACCCGTCAGTGCTCGCAGCGCGCTCATTCCTGGACCCCCTGGTCGTGACGGCGTCGCAGCGCGAGCACTCCGAACGCGAGGATCGCAGCCACCAGGATGAGGACAACGGCCTCAGCCGAGGCCAGCCCGATCTGCCGCTTGGGGAACTCCACGGCGAGGATCTGGTAGGCGAAGGTCTTCGTGGAACCTGCCGGCCCACCGCCGGTCAGGGAGACGACGACGTCGTAGGTCTTGAGCAGCGAGATCATCGAGGTGATCAGGGCCACCGTCACCGACGGCGCGAGAGCCGGCCAGGTGACGTGGCGGAAGGTCTGCCAGCGGTTGGCGCCGTCCATGCGCGAGGCCTCCAAGAGCTCGGCGGGCACGGCCTGGAGCCCGGCGAGATAGATGAGCAGCTGGACGCCGAACTGCGCCCAGGCGATGACGAGGATCAGGGTGGCGAGCGCCCAGGTCTCGTCGCTGAGGAACGGGAGCGGGCTGCTGCCCAGGTTCTCCAGCAGCGAGTTGACGGCGCCCTGCGGGCCCAGGATCGCCGACCAGAGGAAGCCGACCACGATCAGGCTGAGCACGTGCGGGTAGAACATGACAACCCGAGCGAACGCGGTGAAGCGGGTGGTGCGCCACAGCAGGAGGGCCAGGCCCAGTGCGGCGGCGTTGATCACCATCGAGCCCGCGACCGCGACGATCGCGGTCACGACCATGGAGCCTCGGACGTCCGTGGACTCGAAGAGCCGGACGTAGTTGTCGAAGCCGACGATCTCCGGGGTCTGTGTCGGGAAGCCGTTGTAGTCGGTGAAGCTGTAGTAGACGGCGTACCCGACGGGCACGACGAGGAGGCCGACGAAGACCACCAACGCGGGCAGCACCATCGAGGCCTCCACCCAACGCGAGGTGCGCGGGCGGGAACCGGATGACCGGCCGAGCGCCCGGCGAGGCGGGGCCCCTCCCTCCCGCGGCGGGTCCACTGCCGCGGGAGGGCTGTCGGTGTTGCTGGCGCTCATGAGAGCCATCATCGTTCTCCTCGTCGTGGCCCCGAGGGGTCAGCCATTCTGCTCGGCCCAGTCGTCGAGCGCCTTCGCGGCGTCCTCGGGGCTGGTTCCGGTGTAGAGGCTCTGCACGATCTCGGTGAACTTGTCGTTGAGGCCCACGACGGGCAGGCGGATGTCGCCCGCGCCCTCGCCCACCGCCACCAGCTCGGGTGCCTCATCGATGATCGCCTGGATCTCCGTCGCGACCGAGGACTGCTCGACGGAAGCTCCGGCACGGAACACGCCGTCGGCGGTCAGCTGGCTCTCGATCGCGGCCTGGTCGGTCACGAGGTACTCGACGAGCTGGAGGGCTTCGTCGGAGTGCTCGCTACCGCCGTAGACCATGTAGGGGCTGGCCATGGTGGCGCCCTGCGGGCCGGGGTAGGCCATGCCCTTGTCGACCGGCGGGGAGAAGACACCCACCTCGAAGGGGAGCTCGCCGGCGTTGTCCAGGCTGGCGACGAGCCAGCTCCCGAGCGGGTACATCCCGACCTTGCCGTCCATGAAGTTGGCGTCCGCCGTGGTCGGGTCGAGGCCGACGTCGGTCTTCTTGATGTAGCCGTCGCCCAGCCAGGTGGCGTAGTGCTCGAACATCGGCTCGAAGGCGTCACCGAGGGGCAGCTTCCCGTCGGCGACGGCCGCCTGCCACTCGGGCTGCTCGGTGTTGAGGGTGGGGTGCCACAGCTGCTGGAGCTGGAGGCCGGTCTCCCACTGGCCCGCGGTCTGGAGCGGGGTGTAGCCGGCGGCGGCGAGCTTGCCGAGCGCGGCGTCGAACTCGTCCCAGGTCTGCGGCGTGGCCTTGATGCCGGCCTTCTCGAAGGCGGTCTTGTTGTAGTAGACGAGCGACTGCGCCTGGGAGCCGACACCGGCGACCAGTCGCTTGCCGTCGATGGCGTAGGTGTCGACCATCGGGGTGTCCCCGACCCAGCTCTCGTCGGAGAGGTCGAGCACCTCGGGAGCGATCTGGTCGTCCGGGAAGATCGACTGGACCACGTCGGGGGCGGTGCCCGCCGCGAGCTGGGAGCTGAAGGTCTCGCTCACGTTGGTGCCGGTCGGGCCCTCGATCTTGACGTCGATGCCGGTCTCGTCCTCGAAGGGCTTCACCAGGTCGTTCCAGAAGTCCTTGGTGAGGTTGTCGGTCAGGTTGACCAGCACCCGCACCTCCTTGCTGTCGTCGCTGGCGGCGCCGTTGCCTCCGCAGGCGGCGGTCGCGATCAGGGGAAGCAGAACCGCTGCGACAGCACCCGCCCTCCACAAGCGTCGTGTCTCCACAGGAATCTCCGTTTCGTCGTCCGTCGATCTTCATCCGACGGAGGTTGTACGCGTGGACTCTGGCGATTCGGACTGCCGACCACCAGAGTGAGGAAAGCGCTATCCCGGGCGCCAACGTGACGAAGATAACACATCTTATGTTTAAATGGGCAGGCCCAGATCTCGCCGTTTCCGAAACGGCCCGACAGCCTCGACGACCGAGAGGATCCGCCTCGTGCGCGCCGCTTTTGCGATGACTCCCCATCTTCAGCATCGGTTCTTCGATGCGTCCCTCCTGGCCGAGCTGGGCGAGCTCGTGGACATCGATGCCGACCTCGTGCTGACGTCCTACGACGACCCGCGTGCCGCCGACGCAGAGGTGCTCGTCACTGCCTGGGGCACGCCCACCATCGACGCGTCGGCGCTCGCCCGGATGCCACGGCTGCGCGCCGTCGTCCATGCCGCCAGCTCGGTGAAGTACTTCCTCACCCCGGCGGCCTGGGAGCGTGACCTCCGGGTCACCTGCGGCGTCGAGCCCAACGCACGCCCGGTCGCCGAGTACGCCCTGGCCGCGGTGCTGTGGGCTACGAAGTCGGTCCTGCCACTGACCGAGCGGTTCCGCGCCGAGCGGGTGGCTCCCGATCTCACCGTCGACGACACCATCGACGGTGCGTACGGCACGACCATCGGCGTGCTGGGCGCCTCCGCCACCGGCCGGGCGCTGATCGAGCTGCTCGCCCCGTTCGACCTCACCGTCCTGGTCAGCGACCCCACGATCGACGCAGCGCGCGCCGCCGAGCTGGGCGCGGAGCTCGTGGACCTCGACCAACTATTCGCGCGCTCGCGGGTCGTCTCGCTGCACGCGCCGCTGCTGCCGCAGACCCGAAACCTCGTCGACACCCGTCTGCTCGGGTCGATGGGCGACGGCGCGACGCTGATCAACACGGCTCGGGGAGGCATCGTCGACCACGACGCGCTCCGCGTCGAGCTCATCTCGGGCCGGCTGCGCGCGGTCCTGGACGTGACCGATCCCGAGCCGCTCCCCGCCGACGATCCGCTGTGGAGCCTCCCCAACGTCACCCTGACCCCGCACATCGCCGGCTCGCAGGGCGGTGAGCTGCACCGCCTCGGACGCGGCGCCGTCGACGAGGTGCGTGCACTGATCGAGGGCCGGCCGCCGCTGCACCCGGTCGACCCCACCAGCCTGGCCACCAGCGCATGACCGACACCCTGAAACCGGAGACCGACGTGACGACCCCCACCACTGCGCCCGACCTCGCCCACCTCACCCGCTGGTTCCTGACCTGGGTCACCGATGAAGGGGCGATCAACGGCTTCCACAACCACAGCGTGTGGGGCACGAACCCCGCGACCTTCCTCGACTGGACCAGCGGCCACGCCGCCTTCTCCGCACCCGCGCTCGGCGCCGTCGCACAGCTCCTCGCCGCGCAGCCCGATGACCGGGCCGCCGAGGTGTGGCGCCGGATGATGCGCTTCCAGAGCAGCGCCCTGCAGGACGACGACCAGTACAAGCACGTCGGCTTCCAGGTCGGGGAATCGGCCACGACCGGCCTGATCCACAACGCCACCGGCAGCATCGGCCTGCTGCTCGGGCTCAAGCACGCCCGGCACCTGCTCGACGACGCCGAGGCCGACCGCATCGTCGAGGTGGTGCGCCGCAACCTGGTCGCCCTCCACTCCTTCGGTGGCGGCCGCCCGGCCGAGGACGGCACCTGCAACCAGGAGTACGCCCGGGTGTGGGTCAAGCTGCTGCTCTCCGAGGTGACCGGCGACGACAGCGGCCTGGCCGAGATCGGCGAGGACCTCGACGTCCTCATCGCCCGCCACCACGAGCCGGGAGTCCCGGACGCCGACTCCT
>JALZDD010000631.1 GCA_030862715.1 Actinomycetota bacterium
AGATGCCGGCGGGCAGCTCGGTCGCGTCGGCCATGCTGGAGGGCTGGTCGTAGGCGGCGTCGGTCTCGGTGATCCGGATCCGGAGCCGGTCGGTGCGCCAGCCGCTGGGCACCTCGATGTCGCCGTCGGAGTCGACCTCGCGGGTGACCGTGCGCTTGGGGCGGCGCAGGTCGGTGATCTCGACCTCGGTGGGGATGCTCACCGGGGCCGCCTTGTTGACCATGAGCCGCAGCGATCTGATCCGCTGCCGCTCGGGCAGCCCGAGGGTGACCGTGGCCGGGCCGGTCGACGGCGCGCGCCACACGGTGCCCTCGTCACCGTCCGCCATCGCGAGCGCCGACTGGGCTATGTCTCCGCTGCTCGGTGCAGTGACGTCCACGCCGGCGAGGTCGGCGGCCGCCGCGGCGTACGCGTGGTCGCGGCGCAGCGACACCGTCCCGGTGACGTCGAACGACTGCCCGCGGGTCAGGGTGACGAGCCGGTCCAGGTCGTCGCCGTCGTCGCCGGTGGCGGCCAGGAACGGCTCGCAGTAGAGCACCCCGCCCTGATCGATGCAGCCGCTGCGGTCGGTGTCGCGACCGAGCCGGATCTTGCGGATCGTGGCGTCCTCGGGCGGCTCGGGAAGCGCGACCAGGCGCTGGGCGTCGACGCCCTCGATGTCGAGCTCGCTGATCCCCCAGGGGCCGTATGCGGTGGCTCCGCGGGCGGTGACGGTGAGGTTGCGCGCGCTGAACCCGGTGAGGTCGTACGTCGCCTCCTCCCCCGGCAGCGGGGCGTAGACCTTCCGCATCTGGCGCCGGCGACGAGCTCGAGCCGTTCGACCCCGACCACGTTGTCGGGCAGCGTGATGGTGACCTTGCCGAGGTCGGTCTCGTCCTCGAACCGCACCCGGAGCCAGGCGCCCTCGGGGGTGCGGTCCCATCCGGTCTCGGTGCGCCACGCGGTGTTGGGATCGCCGTCCAGGGCCGCCGAGGGCGCCCGGCCGCGGTCGACAGGGACCTCCGCCGGGGTCGCCGCCGAACTGGAGGCCTCCACGGCCTCGACCCCACGCCAGACCACGGTGCTCTGCCACCGCTCCTGGTCCTCCAGGTAGCGGTGGAAGCTCTCGGGCTGGTCGGAGTCGACGCCCTCTTCGGCGGTGCGGGTGGCGGAGGAGTTGGCGCGGACGCCGGAGAAGAGGGTCGTACGCCGCCGCTGGCCGTCGGTCAGGATGACGTCGGTCGACTCCTCGGAGTCGTCGGCGATGGACCGGGTGTCGTCGGCGGTCAGCACCGCCTGGGCGCCGCTGGCGGGCTCGCCGGGGTCGCCCATCACCGTGGTCTTCGCCGGGATCAGGGTGCCGTCGGAGGTGGCGCCGTCGACCTCGTAGATCTCGATCGGGGGATACTCCCCGGCCAGTCCCCCGTCGACGAGGACGCGGGTGCCCTTCTCGCGGTGGTAGGTGGTGTTGCCGAACTCGGTGCCGAAGCTCGCCTCGTGGGTCAGCCCCGGTGACTGGGCGAGGGTGGCGTGCACCAGAGAGGGCGGCGGGGCGCCGGTGGTGCCCCAGTGCAGGTCGTTGCGCACCAGCAGCCGGGTGACGCCGGCCTTGGCCAGCATCGGCGCGAGATCCGCGCTGGGGGTGCCGCGCTCGATCTCCTCGGTGACCCGGTCGAGCCAGACGACGTTGCCGGGCTCGGCCAGCGGCACCACGCCGCGTACGGCCCAGCGGAAGTCGGCGTAGGGCTGCAGGACCTCGTCGTGAGTGCTGCCCCACAGATAGTCGCCGAAGCGGGCGGCCGGGACCACGAGCGTCACGCCACCGTCGTCGTTCTCGGAGAGGTAGTCGGCGGCGTCGGTCCAGAAGGTCGGCACGTTCTCGATCGACCCGGGCGGCGGCACCTGCCCGCGCACCCAGGGCACCGCCAGGCCGGCCAGCGCGGCGACCACGGCGATGACGAACACCGTCCTGAGCCACTGCGCGGCCTTCGTGGCCGTCCCGGAGGCTCGCGCCAGCTGGGCGCGGAAGAGGATGGTCTCCACGGTGAGCACCACCCCGGCGGCGAGCCCGAGGCGGAGCACGGCGTCGTACTTGTGGCTGTTGCGCACCGCGGCGAGCGCGCCGTCGACGAGGTCCTGGCGGGCCTCGGCTCCCCAGCCGGCCAGCGCACCGGTGTAGCCGATCCCGACGAGGACGGCGCCGGCCAGCACGCAGCCGATCAGGAACCGCGTCTCGGGGTGGCGGCGCGCCCGGCCGACACCGGCCAGCCCGGCCAGCCCGATCGCGACGACGGCGGCCGCGTCGAGCACCAGGTAGGGCGTGGCGTGCAGGCTCTGCCCGGCCGGGTAGTAGAGCGGGTCGGCGTACGCGACCCAGTCGGAGGTGCCGAGCAGCGTCGGCAGCAGCCCGGTGGTCGAGGAGGTCACCGCGGCGGTCTCGATGTAGTCGAGGAAGGGCGGGATGTAGCGGGCCTGGAGCACCAGCGGGATCGTCCACCACAGGGTGGCGAGGATGGTCAGGACGCCCCACAGGCCCAACGCGGCGAACCGCCGGGCACCGGTGCGGGTCAGCAGGAAGACCACGCCTGGGACGATCACCGCCGAGACCGCGGTCGCGTTGACGCCGCCCGCGCAGGCGACCGCGAGCGCTGCCACGGCGCACCAGCGCAGCAGGTCCTTCGTCGTGGTGGTGCCGCTGGCGCGGATGACCGCGAGCAGCACCCACGGCGCGACCGCGGTCGGCCACAGCTCGGCGGAGTTGGCGCCGAGGATGGTCATCACGCGTGGCGTCAGGACGTACGCCGCGGCACCCGCGACCTGCGCCCACGGCCGCCCCAGCTGCAGCTCGCGGGCCACGGCCAGGACGCCGAGGAAGGCCAGGTTGAGCAGCAGCGCCCACCACAGCCGCTGGATCACCCACTCCGGCAGCTGCGCCAGCTGGCCGAGGCCGTAGAAGGGGCCCATCGGCCACAGGTAGCCGATCGCCTGGTTCTGCACCTGGCCGAAGGCTCCCTGGGCGTCCCACATGTTCAGCGCCCGGGCGAGGAAGGCCCACGGGTCGGCGCTCAGGTCGAACTTGGTGTCCGCGACGATCCGGCCCGGGGCCTGGGTGAACGTGATCGCGGTCAGGATCGCGACGTACGCCGTGATCCTCAGTTTTGACGTCGGGCTGGGTCGGTCCGGGGTCACGTCTTGCGCAGCACGAGCAGGAGGTTCCATGAGAGCACCTCCCTCACCACCGGGACCCGCATCAGCCACGCCGCCCACGCCGGGTGGTAGCGCGGAACCGCGGCCAGGATCTCGGCGTTGCCCGCCCTGCGCTGGGCGCGCGCCCAGCGCAGCCCGGCGGAGGCGGTCGCTGCGTACATCGACTCACCGAACTTGTTCTTGGGCTCGTGGCCGTGCTTGCGCAGATAGCGGCGGCGCGCGAACCGGCCGCCGAGCAGGTGCCACGGGCTGGTCTCATGACCGCCCCAGGGGCCCCACCACAGCGTGTAGGAGCAGAAGACGACGCCGCCGGGCCTGGTGACCCGGAGCATCTCGTCGAGCATGGCAGTCGGGGTCGGGACGTGCTCGAGCACGTTGGAGGAGTAGCAGGCGTCGACCGAGCTGGTGCGGACCGGCAGCCGCATCCCGTCGCCCAGCATGCTGCCCTCGGCGACGATCCCGGCACCCTGCATCTCACCGGCGTCGGCGTCGAGCGCGAGGTAGGTCGCGCCCGCGTTCATGAACGCGTCGCGGAAGTAGCCCGGGCCGCCGCCGACGTCGAGCAGGACGGTGCCCTGAAGAGTCTCGCCGTCGGTGTAGTGCGCAAGCTGGCCGACCGAGTCCGCCGCCAGCGCGGTGTAGAAGCGCGCGGGATCGGTCTGCTCCACGCGGAAGTCGCTGAAGAGCCGTACGGAACGCCGCAGCGTCGCGCTCCAGCCCCCGCCGGCCGGGGCGTTGCGCTGGGAGTCGTGGAGGTTCGGCACGGCGGGAACCCTAACCGATTACCCCAGTGGGTGTGCATTTGGTCACGAAATGTCCTACTCTCCAGTAACTGCGTGACCCCTGGGGAGGGAGCACTCAGCAGCGGGGAACTGCGAGATCCAGGGGAGCACGGTATTTTGCGCGCCAACGAGGGAGCGCAGCTGAACGGCGGGCACGTCGCCGTGTTCAGCTGGCGCGATTCTGACAACCCAGAAGCCGGTGGAGCCGAGCACTACCTTCACCAGATCACCGCCGGACTGGTCGGCGCGGGAGCCCGGGTCACCGTGTTCACCGCCACCTATCCGGGCGCCCGTGTCCGTGAGGAGCGCGACGGCATCCGCTACGTACGCCGCGGCGGCAAGCTCAGCATCTACCTGTGGGGCGTGCTGCTGCTGGCGCTGGGCCGGCTGGGCCCGATCGGCCGCGTCGACGCGGTCATCGACGTGCAGAACGGGCTCCCGTTCTTCACGCCGCTCGGCACGCGGGCACCGGTCACGGTGCTCGTCCACCACGTCCACCGCGAGCAGTGGCCGGTGGTCTACCCCGGGCTGTCGGGGCGGATCGGCTGGTGGGTCGAGTCGTGGCTGGCGCCGCGGCTCTACCGCCGCAAGCAGTACGTCGCGGTCTCCCGCGCCACCCGGGCCGAGCTGGCCACCCTCGGCGTCGACCCCGCCCGGGTCGCGGTCGTGCACAACGGCGCGGCTCCGGCGCTCAGCGACCGGCCGGCCAAGACCGAGCACCCCTCCATCTGCGTCGTCGGGCGGCTCGTGCCGCACAAGCGGGTCGAGCTCGCCGTCGACGCGGCGGTGGCGCTGCGGGCGTCCTACCCGGACCTGAGGCTGAGCGTCGTGGGCGGCGGCTGGTGGGCCGACGAGCTGGCTGCGTACGTCTCCCGGGTGGCGGCCGGGGACTTCGTCGAGATGCTGGGGCATGTCGATGAGGAGACCAAGGAGGCCGTCTACGAGCGGTCCTGGCTGATGGCGCTGCCGTCGCTGAAGGAGGGCTGGGGCCTGGTCGTCACCGAGGCCGCCCAGCACGGGACCCCGACCGTCGCGTTCCGCGACGCGGGCGGGACGACCGAGTCCATCGACGACGGCGAGTCCGGGGTGCTGGTCGACGACCAGGCCGGCTTCGTGGCCGCGCTCGACCACCTGCTCGGAGACGAGATCCGCCGCAAGGAGCTGGCCGAGGGTGCCCGGTGGCACGCGCGCAAGCACACCTGGGAGCAGAGCCAGCTCAACTTCAACGCCGTTCTCGCCTCGGCGCTCCAGGGGCACGTGGTCGGCGCGGACTGACTGCTCTTCTGCGTCGTTGAGAACGAGAAGGGGCCCGGCGGATCACCGCCGGGCCCCTTTCAGCTTTGTCGCGCTCAGTCGTTGGTGCCGTACTGAATCGTCGACTCCGAGACGCTCGGAGGATTCTTCACGGTGTTGTCCGTGCTGCTGGTGACGACGCCGACGATGGTCGCTGCGGCGACTCCGCCGCCGACAAGAATGCTGGCGACGATGGCAATGATGTTGCCCATGGATATGTGACCTCCCTCTCCTAGCCGCGAACTTTAGCAGCCGGCCGGCGAACAATACTGATCAGTAGCAGAACTGTTGATGTTGTGGCTCCGAGCCAGGCCAGGCCGTACGCCACCCACGCGACGATCACTGCCGTCAGC
>JALZDD010000654.1 GCA_030862715.1 Actinomycetota bacterium
GACGATGTCGTCCAGGCGTGCCTTCTCGCGCACCTCTTGGATGCTCGTCTCCTTGATGCGGCCCGCCACAACGTCTGATCCTACGGGGCGGTGGACCGGGCTGAGATGCTTGACCTGATGTCCACCTTCACACCGGCCCGATCGCGGGCACGCCGGGCGACTTTCTGACTCGGCCTCGCGATGGTTCTGGCCGGTGTGGCGCTCCTCGGCTACGCCGCCTGGGAGCTCTACGGCACCACGATCGTCAGCAAGCAACGCCAGCAGGACGCGACGTCGAAGATCGAGAAGGCGTGGAACTCGGGCCAGGCCGAGGCAACGACCGAGTTCGGTTCAGCCGAGGCCCTCATCGAGATCCCCCGCTTCGGCGAGGACTACCGGATCCCGGTCCTCGAAGGCACCTCGGACCGGGCCCTGGGCGCAGGTTTCGGCCACTTCTCCGGCACCGCCGGGCCCGGTGAGTTCGGCAACTTCGCGCTCGCCGGCCACCGGATCACCCACGGCGAGCCGCTGCGCGACCTCCCGAAGCTCCGCGAAGGTGACGAGATCCGCGTTCTGACCAGGGAGAAGACGTACGTCTATGCCCTCACCAGCGACGGCGGCGACCTGATCGTGCCGTTCACCTCCGTCTGGGTCACCGACCCGCTTCCCGACAACCCCGACCGTGGTGGCGTGGAGCCCGAACAGGCCGCAGGCCAGAGCCTGATCACCCTGACCACCTGCTCCGAGCTCTTCCACACCGACAACCGGATGATCGCCTTCGGCAAGCTCGTCGCCGAGGAGCCGGCCGGCCGACAGGGCGGCTAGAGGCGGAGCGTACACCGCGGCCCGAGGTCGGCTCGATGGTCGGCCCACATCCGCTGCTCGTCCCGGACGCGCGCGACCTCGGCCGGGTCGATCGTGGCGACGACCATCCCAGGGGTCGCGTCGTCGAGCCGCTCGACCGGCCGGCCGAGCGGGTCGTAGACCGCCGAGCCGCCGATGAGGCCCAGCGGCCCGCCGACGAGACCGGCGAAGGCGACATACATCGAGTTGTCCAGCGCCCGGGCGGCATAGTGCAGGTCACGCCGGTGACCGCCGCCGGGGAAATAGGCGCCGGTGTTGAGGTAGAGGATCGCGCCGTCGGCGGCCGCTGCGGCCGCGTGCTCGGGGAAGTTGGCGTCGTAGCAGACCGAGAGCGCCACCCGGACGCCGTCGATCTCGATCGTCGTGCCGTGCTCGCCGGGCTCGAAGCGCTCGACCTCCGGCGGATAGAGGTGCTGTTTGTCGTACGCCGCGACCGGCTCCTCCTCCGGCGCGATGACCAGACTGGTGATCGCCCATCGTCCGGCTTGGGCGAGGGGCGAGTTGAGCACGAGCACAGCCCCGGTCTCGTCCACCGCAGCCTGCGCGGGGGCGAGCCAGGCAGTGTCGTCGAGCGAGGGCAGCGCGCCGTCGAACGCATCGAGGTCCCACGAGGTCGTGAACGTCTCCGGCAGCGCGACCAAGCGCGCGCCCTTCGCCGCCGCCTCGCGGACCCGGTCCGCGGCCGTCGCGACGTTGGCCACCACGTCGCCCGGCACCGCCGTCTCCTGGACGACCGCCACCCTCATCAGTAGGCGCCCGACATCACGTTGGCGAGCGGCTCGCCGGCGGCGAATCGCTCGAGCTGCTCGCGTACGACCCGGTAGGCGCGGGGCCACATCGCGCTCGAGGCGCCGCCGACGTGCGGGGTGATGAGCAGGTTGGGCGAGCTCCACAGCGGGCTCTCCGCCGGGAGCGGCTCGGTCTCGGCGACGTCGATGGCCGCGTGGATCCGCTTCGTGGCGAGCTCGGCGACCAGATCGGCGGTGACGACGACACCGCCACGGGCGACATTGACCAGCAGTGCGCCGTCCTTCATCCGCCCCAGGAACTCCCGGTCGACCAGGCCGCGAGTCTCCTCGGTCAGCGGTGTGGCCAGCACGATCACGTCGGCCTCGGGCACGAGCGCGTCGAGCTCGTCGAAGCCGTGCACACTCTCCCTCGCCGTCCGCGCGACCCCGATCACCTCGGTCTCGAACGGAAGCAGCCGCGCCTCGATGGCTTTCCCGATCGCTCCGTACCCGACGATCAGGACCCTCTTGTCGGCCAGCGACGGGAACCAGCCCGGCCGCCAGGCGTGCTCGTCCTGGTGGCGTACGTGTCCCGGAATGCCCCGCAGCGACGACAGGACCAGCGTGACGGCGAGCTCGGCCGTCGAGGTGTCGTGGATGCCGCGGCCGTTGCAGAGTGTCACGCCCTCCGGGATGTGGCCGCGGGCGGCGTCGACCCCAGCGGTGAGCAGCTGCACCACCTGGAGCGAGGTCATCTGGCTGACGACGTCGAAGATGCGCGAGCCGAGCATGTAGGGCGGCAGGTAGAAGGCCACCTCACCGACCGAGTCGGGCACCTTCACCTCGCCACCGGTGAAGCGGGTGTGGTCGAAGAGCTCGAAGCGGAGACCCGCGGGCACCTTGCCCAGCTCGGATGGATCGAAGGGCAGCCAGACGAGGGGATCGCTCACACCGGAAGACTCTCCCATACCCCGGTAGGGGTGACCTGAATCACATCCCGTCGCTAGGGTGACCGCCATGGATCCGCTGGCCCCCGCTCACCCCACGTGGGTGATGCTCCTGATCGCCGCTGTCGCCGTCGCC
>JALZDD010000686.1 GCA_030862715.1 Actinomycetota bacterium
ACTTCAACCGGCAGGTGATCCTCGGGCAGACCGAGACGCACGAGGGTTCGCAGTACGCCGTCTGGAACTTCTTCGACCTGCCGACCGAGTCGGGGCGCTTCTTCATCCTCGCGCTCTACCCGTTCGCGCTGCTGATTCCGTTCGTGCCGCTGGTGTGGCAGCGGATCTCCGACTCCACCCGGCTGATCGCGCTGGCCGGGCTGGTCCTCGTCGTCGTCCCGATCCGCCGCGTCGACAACCCCCACACCACCACCGTCTCCGCCCTCGTCCTCCTCGCCGTCGTCCTGGTGGTCGCCGAGCTCTACGAGCGCCGCACATCCCCGCCGTCGGTTGAGCCGCTGGTGCCGGTCGAATCAGGGCGAGGAACGAGCGAATCCGTGTCGAAACCAACACGGTCCGTCATCGCGCTACCTCTTGCCGTGCTCGGCGCGGCCTGGGCAGCCGCCACCCTCTGGATCGGCTTCGGCCTGCAGAGCATGCTCGGCGCGGTTCTCCTGGTGGTGCTGGCGATCGCCGGAGCGACCCTCGGTGCCGCGTTCCTAGGACGGGCCACCGCAGCGGTCTCCGCCGGCGCGCTGGTCGTGCTGGGCTGCGTACCCGCTCTCGCCGCCGTCGACCACCTCGACGACATGCGCCGCGACGCGAAGTCCTTCGCCGTGAGCGACTCGATCGCCCGCTGGGCGGGCCCGGAGTACGAACGCTGCAGCGGCGGCACCCGCGAGGCGCTGGTGATGCCCAACTATCTCGAGCTCTACGACGCGCTGGCGATCACCAACCCGACTCCCTACTACCTGTTCCACTACGACTTCGCGCAGTACGAGGACGTGCTGGTGCCTCAGCTCGAGGATGGCTCGATCCCGGTCATCATCGAGACGATGCCGTTGCACACTCCGCAGCCGTGGCTCACCGATGCCATTCGGGCCAACTATGTTCCGTGCTCGGTCGTGAGGATTGAGAAGCAGGGTGTGGTGGTCACCGTCTGGACGCACAAGTCTCGTGGTGAGACCGCTCAACGTGATCTCACGGTTCGGGGTGGGGAGATCGTGTCGACGCGCTGAGGCGGCTGTGTTTTTGTGGTTGGGGTTTGCCGCCGACCCTTTCGGGGAGGGTGTTCTCAACGGATCCCGGAGTCAAGGACGGCCTTCGGCCGCCGGCTTCGCCGGTCGCCTGCGGCGGTCCTTGACACCGGGATCCGTTGAGAATTTTGGCTGGTTATCGGGTCGGCGGCAGGGGTTTGGTGCGGGGGTTTGGGTTGGGCAGGGGCTTGGGATCTTGGGTGGTCGTCCCGGCTGCGTTGGTCGGGTGGGTTTGGCGGAAGGAATTTTCCTTCCGCAAGAGGCCTTCCGCGAAGGGAGGGTTGGTGGGGTGAACGAATTTTCGTTCGCCTCAGAGGCGCGTGGCCCGGGTGGGGTTGGCGCGTGAAAGAAATTTTTCTTTCACGCGAAGACCCCATGTTGGTGGAGGTGTGGAGCGGTCACCTTCCGTGGGTGAGTGTGCCGTGGCCACACCCGGGCCGCCGCCCCGATAGCCAGCCAAGTCTTTATCGATCTGGTCCGGAGTCCAGGACCGCGAAGCGGCCGGCGAAGCCGGCGCCCGAAGGGCGTCCTTGACGCCGGTCCGGATCGAGAGACCCTCAAAGAACGGGTCGGCGGCCCAAGACCAGCCACAGAAATCGGTCCCGTCCAAGCGCCAGACCGAGAAACCAAACCGGAACCGACGCGGCGAGCAGCCGAAACTACTTCACCGTCCGCGCAACCTCGGGCAACTCACCCGACTCACGCAACGAGTCGAGCAGATCACCGGGCAGGATCCAGACAGTGGCATACGGGAAGGGCCGCTCGCGCAGCATCACGGCTCCGGTGACGTACGCCGGCTCGCCGTCGGGACAGGAGAAGACGATGTCGTCCCCCCACTCCCACTCGCGCTCGACGATGGTGGGAAGCATCCACCACATCAGCCAGTTGCGCTCGGAGTTCATCGCCGAGGGGCGGCGAGGGCAGTTGTCGTCGTAGGCGACGACCGCGTCGGGGTGCTCGGCGAGGATCGAGCGCAGGTCGTCGATGACCGGGGTGGCGTGGTCGAAGCGGTCGTGGAAGTCGTCGGAGGCGATGTCGGCGACGGCTGATCCGGCGGTGCCGACGACGAGGATGAGGGCGGTGACGACGACCGAGCGGACCCGGTCACCCAGCCGCGGGCTGAACCGGGAGAGGGCGGCGAGGAGCGTCCAGATCGCCAGCGGCACCAGTGAGCACAGGGTCGCGATCAGCCAGAAGCGGTTGTCGTTGGTGAACGACGGGATCGGCCCCGGCTGCGGGAACTGCCCGTCCGGAAGCGCCCACCACCACGGGATCGCGCCGGGGATGTGCGCGGGGGTCGTGTAGGCCCAGGTGGGGGCGTCGGGGGCGACGACGAGGATGGTCACCAGCGAGATCCCGGCGACGATCACCCAGGTCCAGACGAGGACCGCGCGGGAGCGTACGGCCTGGATCGCCGCGCACACCCCGGCCAGCACGAGGACCGCGAAGACCGGGTCGATGTAGCGCCCGTAGATCCAGTAGTCGAAGCGCCGCCACTCCATGGTGAACAGCGAGTACTCGTTGCCCCAGTTCAGGCAGCTGAGGACGTACATCGATCCGGCCGCGATCAGCACGAACCCGGCCGGCCCCACCTGGCGCGAGCGGAGCTCCTTCCAGAACAGGGCGGTCACCGCGACCAGGCCGACGACCACGACGCCGAAGCTGCCGATCATCTGCGTCCAGGCCTCGCCGGCGAAGGTGTCGACCCAGTACCGCGGGTTGGCCTGCACGACCTTGTCGAAGAAGCCCTGCGCCTGGATGAACTTCCACGGCACCAGCTGCGCGTGGAACCAGAGCGCGGCCTTGTTGGCGACGATGGCGAGCACGCCGGTGGCGACCAGCCCGACGAGGGCGATCTGCCACTTGCGTACCAAGAAGAAGATCAGCCACAGCGCGACGGCGGCGACGAAGACCTGCATCCGGGCATGGGAGAAGAGCGCGAGCCCGGTGAGCAGGCTGAGCAGGAGTACGCCGCGGTAGGTGGGCTTCGAGTGGAGCCGGAATGCCACCAGGGTCGCCAGGACGACGAGCAGCGTGACCAGCCGCTCGGAGAGGATGTAGTCGGCCTGGACCGCGCGGGGCGGCAGGGCGATCACGATGGCGCCGGCGACCACACCCTGCGCCGGAGTGACCCCGCTGAGCCGCACCGCGACCCGGGCCAGCGGCCAGATGGTGAGCATGCCGATCACCAGCCCGACGACGATCGCCAGCTGGTAGAACGTGAAGACGTTGGAGGTGACCAGCCACAACGGCGCCAGCAGCACGCCCCACCCGGGGTAGTAGCCGGGGGTGTTCAGCTGCGGCGAGTCGAGCCCGAGGACGGTCCGTCCATGGATGACGGTGCCGATCTCGTCGTACATGAACGAGAGGTTGGAGCCCCAGGCGATGTAGACGTTGATCGCCAGAGCGACCACGACGGAGACGACAGCGGCGATGCGCCAGAACCGATCCACGCGGCGGAACTTATACCCACCTCATAGGCTCTGACGGGTGGACTCCCCGAAGCTGCCCATCCATCTGCGAATCATTCAGGATCCCCACGACCGCTCCGGCCATCTGCGCGCCGACGACGGCTGGGTCGAGAAGGCATGGTCGGACGAGGCCACGAGGGTCCTTGTGGTCGCCGGCAACAGGGTCGAGCCGTCGGGCGAGACCGGAGTGAGATGGCGTACGCCGGAGGCTTCTCCGGAGGGGATCCGGCTGCTCCTCGGCGACACCGCCGAAGGGGCCAGGTTCGCGGTGCTCACCGGTCGCGAGGAGGCTGGCGAGACGTGGCGTGACCTGCGCGGGCTCTTCCCCGCGCTGCTCGCCGACACGACCGAGGCGAGCTTCCTGATGCACGCGATCGGCCTGGCCGAGTGGCACCGGGCGACCCGGTTCTGCTCCCGGTGCGGCGGCGCCCTCGAACCCCGCGCGGCCGGTCACGAGCTGGCCTGCGCGGAGGGGCACGTGATCTTCCCGCGCACCGACCCGGCGGTGATCATGCTGGTGACCTCGGGGGAGCCCGGGAGCGATGAGGAGCGTTGCCTGCTCGGCAACCACACCCGCTGGCCCGCTCCCAACTTCTCCACCCTCGCCGGCTTCGTCGAGCCGGGGGAGTCGCTGGAGGACGCGGTCCGCCGTGAGGTCGCGGAGGAGGTCGGCGTACGCGTCGGGCAGGTCGACTACTTCGGCAACCAGCCCTGGCCGCTGCCGGCCAGCCTGATGCTCGGCTTCTTCGCGCGTGCGGCGTCGACCGACATCACGGTCGACGAGGACGAGATCCGCGAGGCGCGCTGGTTCACCCGCGCGGAGCTCGCAGCGGTCGCCGAGAGCGGCGAGATCAAGCTGCCGAGCGGCATCTCGATCAGCCGCTCGCTGGTCGAGGAGTGGTACGGCGGGGAGCTGCGCGGCTCGTGGTGACCCGGCGTCAGACCAGCTCGGCGAGCTTCGCCTTGACCTGAGCGATCGACGGGTTGGTCATCGCGGTTCCGTCGGAGTAGACGAGGGTCGGCACGGTCTGGTTGCCGCCGTTGACCTGCTCGACGATCTGCGCGGCCTCGGGGACCTGCTCGATGTCGACCTCGTCGAAGGTGATGTCTTCACGGCCGAGCTGACCCTTGAGTCGCTGGCAGTATCCACACCAGGGCGTGGTGTACATCGTGAAGCTGGTCATTGGGGGGGCTCTCCTCATCAGAACTGTCGGTGCGAGCCAATAGTCTTGACCCGCAAGGCACAACGTTCCCACCCCGAGGAGTTCTTCCCGCCCATGACCCCCGAGTCCCTCCTCGCCGCCCTCGACCCTGAGCAACGCCGGGTGGCGGAGGCACTGCGGGGTCCGGTCCGGGTGCTGGCGGGCGCGGGGACCGGCAAGACCCGGGCGATCACCCACCGGATCGCGTACGGGGTCGCCACCGGGGTCTACGCGCCTCAGGAGATCCTCGCGGTCACCTTCACCACCCGAGCCGCGGGGGAGATGCGGCAGCGGCTGCGCGCGATGGGCGCCGGTGCGGTCCAGGCGCGCACCTTCCACTCCGCCGCCCTGCGCCAGCTGCGGTTCTTCTGGCCGAAGGTCTACGGCACCGAGCTGCCCAACCTGACCGAGTCGAAGATCCCGCTCATCCGCGCGGCCGCGCAGCGGCAGCGGATCAACGTCGACCAGGCCCAGGCGCGCGACCTGGCCTCGGAGATCGAGTGGTCGAAGGTCTCCAACGTCCACCCCGACGACTACCCGAAGTCGGCCGAGGCGCGGGGCCGGGAGGTCGGCGGGCTGACCCCGTCGATGGTGGGACACATCTATGCGGCCTACGAGGACGTGAAGCGCACCCAGGCGCGCATGGACATGGAGGACGTACTGCTGCTGACCGCCGGCCTCCTGGAGCACGACGACCGTGTCGCGGCGCAGGTCAGGCGGCAGTACAAGTGGTTCACCGTCGACGAGTTCCAGGACGTGTCACCGCTGCAGTCGGCGCTGCTCGACCTGTGGCTGGGCGGGCGCAACGAGCTCTGCGTCGTCGGCGACCCGGCCCAGACGATCTACACCTTCGCCGGCGCCGATGCCGCCTATCTGCGTGACTTCCCGAAGAAGCACCCCGGTGCCACCTCGGTCGAGCTGGTCCGCAACTACCGCTCCACCCCGCAGGTCGTGAGGGCCGCCAACAAGATCTTGGAAGGTACGCCGAGCGCCGGTGTCCAGCTGCAGGCGCAGCGCGACGCCGGTCCGGCCGTCGAGCACGTCGAGCAGCCCGACGAGGTCGCCGAGGCCGAGGGGGTCGCCGCCGAGATCCTGCGGCTGCACCAGTCCGGCAAGCCCTACAACGAGATGGCGATCCTGTTCCGGATCAACGCCCAGTCGGAGGCCTACGAGGACGCGCTCACCGCGCGCCGGATCCCCTACGTTCTGCGCGGCGCCGCCAGGTTCTTCGACCGGCCCGAGGTCCGCGAGGCGGTGACCCGGATCCGCGGTGCGGCGCGAGGCGGCCAGGGAGCAGTGATCGGCGATGAGCTGCTCGAGTCGGTCCACGGGATCCTGGCCGGGATGGGCTGGACCTCCGAGCCGCCCGAGGGCCGCGGACAGACCCGCGACCGCTGGGAGTCGTGGCAGGCGCTGATCGACCAGGCGCGCACCTTCTCCGCCGCCGGCGGCGACCTGGCCGGGCTCGTCGCCGAGCTCGACCGCCGTGCGGCCGAGCAGCACGCACCGGTGCCCTCGGGAGTGACCTTGGCGACCTTCCACGCCGCCAAGGGACTGGAGTGGGACTCGGTGTTCCTGGTCGGTCTCCAGGACGGCACGATGCCGTTCATCCTCCGTGGCGAGGAGCCGACTCCGGCCGAGATCGAGGAGGAGCGGCGGCTGCTCTACGTCGGCCTCACCCGGGCGCGGGTGGACCTGACCCTATCCTGGGCGCTGGCACGCCAACCGGGCCAGGCCGCGCGGCGGAGGCCGTCGCGGTTCCTCGACCCACTGCGGCCGGCTCGGTCCGCGGCGCCGACCCGGCGCCCCGGCTCCGGCAAGGCGCGGATGTGCAAGGCCTGCGGCGGGCCGCTCGGTTCGGCTGCCGAGAAGCGGATGGGCCGTCACGAGGGCTGCGACGCGCCTTACGACGAGGAGCTCTACGGCCGGCTGAAGCAGTGGCGCAAGGAGACCGCCGAGGCCATCAGCAAGCCCGCGTTCGTTGTCTTCACCGACGCGACCCTGGAGCAGATCGCCGAGCAGAAGCCGGGCACGCTCCAAGATCTGCAGCGCATCGCCGGCATCGGCCGCAGCAAGGTGGAGACGTACGGCTCGGAAGTCCTTGATGTGATCACCGCTGAGGCCTAAAAGTCCTTCACGGAAATTCGTCGAAATCAACGGGTTTAATCGTTTGCGGCCGACCTGTCCGGCCGGTTACTGTTCTTTCATCAAGTAAAGCCGCGCGCCGTTGAGGCGCGCCCGACAGCCCCGAAGGAGGTGGCCCCAGTGAAGATCAACTCGATCCAGACGCCGATCAATGGCATCGCCATGTCCGCGTGCGGCCACCCCGAGCTGTCCAGCCCGCTGTTCACCCTGATCGGGCACAGCCCGAAGTGGGCCACCCCGGCTGCCGGTGCCTTCATGGGCGCCGGTTACGGCATGCGCTTCGAGGGACTCGTGTCCCCGCAGGCGGATGCCATCAAGGTCAAGTCCCACGGGATTCGAGCCTGGAGCTGTCCGACTACGTAGAACCACGTAGTCACAGCAGCCTCCAGGCCGCGGAACCCGAAACCCGGGATCCGCGGCCTTTCTGTTTCTCAAAACCCGCGATCAGTCACAAAGGAGGTGTACATATGACCAGCATTCTCGAGCCCGAGGTCACTCTCGGCGTTCTCCACGACCGCGCCAACCGCTACGACGAGAACCAGCTGCCCTGCCGGGTCAACAACCCGGAGCTGTGGTTCGCCGAGTCTCCTGCCGACGTCGAGTTCGCCAAGGCGCTCTGCGCGACCTGCCCCGTGCAGCCGCTCTGCCTCGCCAGCGCTCTCGACCGGCGTGAGCCTTGGGGCGTCTGGGGCGGCCAGCTGCTCCTGCAGGGGAAGGTGATCCCCCGCAAGCGGCCCCGTGGCCGGCCCCGCAAGGACGCCGCCTGAACGACCGAGCACCTCAACACCAGCAGCCGTTTCAACGACGAAAGGCCAACAGCCATGAACCCGATCGTGATGACCATGGGCGCCGGAGCCCGCTGACCAGCAGGAGAACCAAAAGACATGAACACCAACCGAGTACGGAGCACTCAGATGAACTTGCTTTACGAAGACCTGGCGCGCGCGCAAATGTCCGCGCGCCTGGGAGAGGCGCGTGAACTGCGGCGAGGCCATGCCCTCGTCAAGGCCGCTCGCCTGGGCCGCAAGGCCGAGCGAGCCGCCGCCCAGGCGAAGCTGGCTCTTGCCCGCGCGCTCTAAGCCCTTCTCAGGGCAGAAGACCTCACCCCTCTGATCGCGGGTGTGGAAGATGACCGGCCAGTCCGAGAAACCCTCGGACTGGCCGGTCCTATGTTCTGCCCCGATCAGATCAGAGGTCGGTGGCGATGATCCTCTCGATGTTCCGCTCCGCGAGGGCGGTGATCGTGACGAACGGGTTGACGCTCGTGTTGCCCGGGATGAGCGAACCGTCGATGACATAGAGCCCGTTGTAGCCATGCAGCCGGCCGTAGTTGTCGGTCGCCTTGTTCAGGACGGCGCCGCCCAGCGGGTGGTAGGTCAGGTGGTCGCCCCAGATCTTGTTGGTGCCGAAGAGGTCGGTCCGGTAGATCGTGCCTTCAGTCCTGTTGATCTTGTCGAAGATCGTCTTCGCCATCGTGATCGAGTCCTGCTTCCACGCGGTCTGCCACGACAGGTCGACCTTGCCAGTGGTCGAGTTGTAGCTGAACGCCGCCCGGCGCTGGGTCTTGGTGATCGCGAGATAGAAGGACGCGAACGTCTCGAGACCGGCAGGCAGCGGCGCGACCTCGGCGAAGGCGCCGCCGGCGTCCCAGTTGTCGATGCCGGAGCACGGGATCGTCGATTGCACGTCACCGGTCGGGTCCCACATGTGGTTGGCGCGTCCGACCATCACGTTGCCGTTGTCGCCCCAGCCCTGGCCGACCTCGCCGTTCAGCGCGGGCAGCGTGCCGGTCGCCTTCAGCTTCACCAGCAGTTTGCTCGTACCGACGCTGCCGGCCGCGAAGAACACCTTGCCCGCATTGACCGTCTTCGTCGCCACCACGTCGCCGGCGGTGTTGATCTGTTCCAGGACGACGTCGTATCCACCGGCTGCCGCGGGCCGGACCGACGTGGCCCGGTGCAGAGAGGAGATGGTGACCTTCCCGGTGGCGGCCGCCTGGGCGAGGTACGTCTTCGGCAGCGTCTTCTTGCCGTGGTTATTTCCGTAGATGACCTCCTGAGCCAGCGCCGACTTCGGGACGCTGCCGTTGTCCTCGGCCATCATGTAGTTCCAGTCGTACACGTCCGGGACGAACGTCCACGCGAAGCCCGAGCGCTGGGCGTGCTTACGACCCACGCGTGAGTACTGGTAGTAGGACGTCCGTTCGAACCAGTCGGCGTCGACCGACCCGACGCCAAGGGCGGCGTTGGCGCGCGGGTAGTAGGTGGAGTACATCTCCGCGGCATCCACCGAGGGGAGGACGGCTCCGAAGTTCTCCCGCTTCGGCGTGACGGCCATGCCTCCGTTGACGAGCGAGCCGCCACCGACGCCGCGTCCCTGGTAGACGGAGATCCCGGCGAAGTCCTCGGCGTCCAGGATGCCGGCATGCTTGGTGATGTCCTTGTCGATGGGGAACCCGAGGAAGTTGCTGAGCGGCTGCTTGGTTCGGGTGCGCATCCAGAAGGCGCGGTGATCTGGGCTGGTGATCTTCGGATGGATCTTGCCGTCGCTCCCTGGTGCGACCGTGGCCCAGTCCTGGCCCATCTCGACCATGTGGACGTTGATGCCGGCCTGGGCCAGCCTCAGGGCCGCGACCGAGCCGCCGTAGCCGGTGCCGATGACCAGCACGGGCACCTGCGCGCCATTGCCGATCGACGACGCTGCGGCTGATGCCCATGTCGGGCCGGCTCCGAATGCTCCTCCCAGCATCCCGACACCAGCCAGTGAGCCCGCGCCGAGCACGAATCCTCGGCGTGACAGGCCTCGCGACCTGTCCTCTCGTGGTGTGTTGCTCAAGATGACCTCCCTTTTCATCACTGATTCCTAGAACATGTTCTAGTATGCCGGTGGGGGTGTCACAGGTTTCGCAACATTCGCGCAAACCGGCAACGCAAACCAACCAGGCAACCGGCAAGGGAGATCGCATGGTCAGCGCATGCGTTTGGGGCACGGGCAACATCGGTCGACTCGCCATCCGCGCGGTCGACGCACATCCACGACTCGAGCTGACGAGCGTGCTCGTCCACGACCCCGAGAAGGTCGGCCGCGACGCGGGCGACCTCGCGGAGCTCGGCCGTGACCTCGGCGTCGCCGCCACCGACGACATCGACTCGGTGCTCGCGACACGTCCGCAGGCGGTGGTGTACGCCGCATCGGGCGACATCCGCCCGGACGAGGCCCTCGCCGACATCGTCCGTGCGCTGGGCGCCGGGGCTGTGGTGGTCACGCCCGCCCTCTACGCGCTCTACGACCAGCGCAACGCTCCGCCGGAGATGCGCGAGCAGGTGCTGGCCGCGATCGCCGAGGGCGGCGGGTCACTCTTCGTCTCCGGTGTCGACCCCGGGTGGGGCAACGACGTGCTGCCGCTGCTGGTCAGCGGCCTGGGTAGCACCGTGGACGTCGTCCGCTGCCAGGAGATCTTCGACTACTCCACCTACGACCAACCCGACTCCGTCCGCTATCTCGTCGGGATGGGCCAGCCGATGGACTACGACGCCCCGATGCTCGCGGAGACCGTCCCGACGATGGTGTGGGGCGGCCAGGTCCGGCTGCTGGCCCGCGGCCTCGAGGTCGAGCTCGACGAGATCCGGGAGACCGTCGAGCGGCTGCCGCTGGACGAGACGGTGACCACCGCGTCCATGGGCGACTTCGAGAAGGGCACCCAGGGTGCGGTGCGCTTCGAGGTCCAGGGGATCGTCGCCGGGGAGCCGCTCATCGTCGTCGAGCACGTCACTCGCATCCATCCCTCCTGTGCCCCGCACTGGCCGACACCGCCCGACGGCGACGGCGCCCACCGGGTGATCATCGAGGGGGATCCGCGCATCGAGGTGACAGTCGAGGCGACCGACAAGGCCGGCAACCGCGCGGCGGGCGGCAACGCCACCGCGGTCGGACGGCTCGTCGGCGCGATCGAGTGGCTCGTCGACTCGGCTCCCGGCCTCTACGACGCGCTCGACGTCCCGCTGCGTCCTGCGACCGGCAAGCTCGGTGCGGCCAAGGTCGCCCAGGAAGGTGTGACCGCATGATCATCGATGTCCCCGAGGACAAGGACCCCATCGCGTACGTCTGGGGCGAGATGGTCCCCGGCATCGGCCCGGCCGCCGCCGGTCTCTCGCTCGCGGTCTACGAGCACACCACGCTCGGGCTCCGCGAGTTCGAGGCCGCCCGGTTGCGGATCGCGCAGATCAACGGCTGCGTCTTCTGCCTCGACTGGCGCACCGAACGAGACGGACGGACGGTCGAGGAGTCGTTCGCCGAGGCGGTCGAGCAGTGGCGTACGACCGACGCCTTCGACGACCGCACCCGGCTCGCCGCCGAGTTCGCCGAGCGCTATGCGATCGACCACCACGGCATCGACCAGGACTTCTGGGACCGGATGTCGACCCACTACACCGATGGCGAGATCGTCGAGCTGAGCATGTGCCTCGGCTCGTGGCTGGCGTTCGGCCGTCTCAACCACGTTCTGGGCCTCGACACCGCCTGCGTCCTGCCTTCCGGGAGGTAACACGGCGCTGACATTCAGGTGATGCAGAATTTCGGTGTTGCACCCTCTGAACCGCAGGATCTCGACCTATCGTTGATACATGAAGACCTGCGATTTCTGCGGATGCTACGAGGCCGACCCCAACCGCCTCCTCGCGTGGACCACCGCGGTTGAGCGTGGGCGTTCGAAGTCGTTCTGCGAGGCTTGCTCGCGACGTCACGTGCGCTCCATGGAAGCCAAGCTCGACTCCGACTGGTGGGCCTGACCCCACGCTCACATCCTCTGCGGCGCCTCGATCCCGAGGAGCCTGAGTCCCTCTGACAGCACGCGCCGGGTCGCCTCGCACAACGCGAGCCGGGTCTGCCTGACCTCACCTTCTGCCTTGAGCACTGGACAGTTCTCGTAGAACCCCGTCAAGGCGGTCGCCAGGCCGTAGAGGTACGCGGTCAGGTGATGCGGCTCCAAGGTGTCGGCGACCTTGGCGACCACCGACGCGAATCCGGTCAGCTCCAGCGCCAGCCGCTGCTCGGCCGGGTGGGACAGGGCGTTGATGCCGTACGTCTGCTGCGGGGCCTGTGCGAGGATGCTGCACACCCGGGCATGGGCGTACTGCAGATACGGGCCGGTCTCGCCGGTGGTGGCCGACATCCGGGCGAGGTCGAAGACGTAGTCGCGGGCCAGGTTGTTGGAGAGGTCGGCGTACTTCACCGCGGCATTGGCCACGGCGCGTACGACCTCGGGGCCGGCGTAACTCGCTGCGGCCGCCTCCTCGGCGGCGTCGAGCAGCGCGGTCAGCGTGACCGTCTCGCCGGAGCGGGTCTTGAACGGCCGGCCGTCGGAGCCGAGCACGGTGCCGAAGCCGATGTGCTGGACCTCCACCGAGTCGGGCAGCCAGCCGGCCGTCCGGGCGACGGCGAAGACCATCTCGAAGTGCTGGCTCTGCCGGTGGTCGACGATGTAGACGACCCGATCCACGGCCAGGTCGTCGACCCGGTGCCGGATCGTGGCAAGGTCGGTGGCGGCGTACCCGAACCCACCGTCGGCCTTCCGCACGATCAGCGGCAACGGGGCGCCGTCGCGGCCGGTGAAGCCATCGGGGTAGACGACCTGGGCACCGGCCGACTCGGTCAGCAGCCCCGATGCCCGAAGGTCGTCGACGACCCCCGGAAGCTGCGGGTTGTAGCGGCTCTCGCCGTCGAAGTCCTTGTCGGTCAGGAGTACGCCGAGCCGGCCGTAGGTGGCGTCGAACTCTGCCACGGAGGCGTCGACGAGAGCCTGCCAGAGCGCGAGGGTGGTCGGTTCGCCGGACTGGAGCGCGACCACCCGCCGCCGGGCGGAGCCGGCGAAGCTCGGATCGTCGTCGAAGCGCGCCTTGGCCCGCCGGTAGAGGGCGAGCAGCTCGGTCATGTCCAGGTCGGCGACCGTCGCCGGGTCGTCGAGACCCTCTCCGAGCAGCTCCTCGACCAGCATGCCGAACTGGGTGCCCCAGTCGCCGAGGTGGTTCTGCCGCACGACGTCGTGGCCGGCGTAGGCCAGCACCCTGGCCAGGCTGTCGCCGATGACCGTGGAACGCAGGTGGCCGACGTGCATCGGCTTGGCGACGTTGGGGGAGGAGTAGTCGACGACGACCCGTCTCGGGCTCTCGGGGGTGGGTACGCCCAGGTGTGGGTCGGTCAGCAGGTCGCTGACGACCGTGCCGAGGACGGTAGGGGACCAGGTGATGTTGAGGAACCCGGCACCGGCCAGCTCGAGGGTGCCGAGGTCGCCGAGGCGATGTATCGAGCTTGTCGAGATGTCGACGGCGTCGACGAGGCGGGCGCCGATCTCCCGCGGCGGCAGGCCGAGCGGACCGGCCAGCCGCAGCGGGAGATTGGACTGGAGGTGGCCGAACTCGGGCCGGGTGGCCGGCCGCAGCTCGGGATCGATGCCGGCGTAGGCGTCGCCGAAGCAGGCGACGACGGCGTCCTGCAGGTATGCGGACAGGGCAAGGGTGTGCTCGTGCACGAGAGTGGTCCTAGAAGGTGAAGAGGGCAGGCTGACGCGAGGGCGGGGTCAGAGACCCATGCCTCGTCGTCGCAGCGCGCTCTTCGTG
>JALZDD010000702.1 GCA_030862715.1 Actinomycetota bacterium
GCTCTCGGAGGACGCATGCGGGCAGTTCAGCGGGCTATCGTCGGAGTCGGGCTTGCAGTCGTCGCCATCGTCGCGATGGCACTGCTCATCGGGGGTCTACGGTCGATCGGACCGGACCAGTCGAGCCAGCCCGCGCGGCAGGCGACCGGTCCGCGGACTCCGCTCGCTGATGGCCCGACCGGCCCGCCCGAGCCCATCGACGCCGCCGAGGACACCTCGGTCGGCACGCTGCCCCCTCCGGCCGACGCCTCGCTCGCCACCCAGCTCGCCTCCCGTGACCTGCTCGCGCCGTCCGACTCGGCGCCGAGCGCGAAACCCCAGGCCGAGGGCAGCACGTTGAGCGCCCGGAAGACGCGCGCCCGGGAGAAGTCGGACGAGACCTCAGGCGAGGTCCCGGCCATGCCCGGACAGGACTTCACGCCGACCCAGGACGGCTGGAACTGGAGTGAGTGGGACGACGCGGATGGCTGGTACGGCGACCGCGACAGCGACGACGACTGCCGACGCGACCACCACGACGAGCATCGCTACGACCGCCGCGACGACTGCGACGATGACGACCGGCGCGACTGAGGCTGTCTAGAGCACGCTCTCGACGGCCGCACGCACCTCCGGGCTGGGCTCGATGGCCTTGCCGGACTCCAGGTCGTAGAAGACCAGCGTGACCTGCCCGCGGGCGAGCCGGAGGTCTCCGTCGGCGATCTCGGACTCGATGGTCATCGACTTGGTGCCCAGCCGGGAGACGTAGCTCCACACGTCGTACGGCTCCGAGCGAGCGAGGACCGGCGCGTGGTAGGTGACATCGGTCTGCGCGACCACGACCGAGGGCCAGCCGTTGATGTCATTGTGGGACCTGAGTCGCTTCATCAGCGCCAGTCGCGACTCCTGGAAGTACTCGAAGTACTTCACGTTGTTCACGTGCCCGTAGGCGTCGACGTCGGAGAAGCGGACGTAGAGCGGGAAGCGCCCGTCCTCGAGCCGCTTCGGCTCACCCAGCGCGAGCGGCTTCGGCGACCATTCCTCCGGATAGGCCTCGAGGTACGGCTGGAGGTTGGCCTTCTCCTCGGGCTTGAGCCGACGCGGCGACTCGGTGGCGAAGACGTACGGCGCCAGGACCGTGCTCGCCCGCAGGAAGACCTTGCGGGTGCCGTCGGGCTGGTCGCGGAAGATCTCGTAGGCCATCGTGAAGCTGGCCGCCCGGATGTCGGTCACCCACGACTCGACGTAGACCGGCGTGAAGTCGAAGAGCAGCGGGGCGACGTACGTGACCTGGTGGCTGGCCACCACGACACCCTCGGCCAGGCCCTGGGTCTGCGGGCTCCGGGCGTGCGTGCGCAGCATGTCCACGCGCGCCTCTTGGAGGTAGTCGACGTAGACGACGTTGTTGACGTGGCCGAGCATGTCGAGGTCGGCCCAACGCATGGGACATTCGTAGAGGTGGCGCACGTGGCCGATCCTTCCAGATGCCTGTATCGAGCTTGTCGAGATGATCTTGGGCACTGGGCCTGGCGACCAGACGGTGTCAGGGCGAGTATGGTGTCGACCACAGTTCAACCTACTCATCAGTAACCGGGAGTCTTCATGCCTGAGGCAGTCATCGTCGCCGCCGCCCGCACCCCGATCGGGCGAGCCAACAAGGGATCTCTGAAGGACTTCCGTCCCGACGACCTCGCGGCGCTCATCACCAAGGAAGCCGTCGGTAAGGTCGAGGGTCTCGACCCCAACGACATCGACGACCTGCTGCTCGGCTGTGGTCTGCCGGGCGGCGAGTCCGGCAACAACATGGGCCGCGTGGTCTCCGTGCTGAACGGCTGGGACAAGGTGCCCGGCGCGACCATCACCCGCTACTGCTCCTCCTCGGTGCAGACCTCGCGGATGGCGCTGCACGCGATCAAGGCCGGCGAGGCCGACATCATCGTCTCGGCCGGTGTCGAGACGGTGTCCCGCTTCTTCAAGGGCACCTCGGACCACCTGCCCGACACCGTCAACCACCTCTTCGACGACGCCCAGTCGCGGACCACCGCGACCGCCGCGTCCAACGAGAAGTGGCACGACCCGCGTGAGGACGGCCTGCTGCCGGACGTCTACATCGCCATGGGCCAGACCGCTGAGAACCTCGCCACCTCGCGCGGCATCTCGCGCCACGAGATGGACGAGTTCGGCGTACGCTCCCAGAACCTCGCTGAGAAGGCCATCGCGGACGGCTTCTGGGCCCGCGAGATCACCCCCGTCACCACGCCGTCCGGCGACGTCGTCTCGGCCGACGACGGTCCCCGCGCGGGCGTGACCCTGGAGGCCATCTCCGGCCTCAAGCCGGTCTTCCGCGAGGACGGCACCGTCACCGCCGGCAACTGCTGCGCCCTCAACGACGGCGCCGCCGCCGTCGTGGTCATGTCCGACACCAAGGCCGCCGAGCTCGGCGTCACCCCGCTGGCTCGGATCGTGTCCACCGGCGTCTCCGGCCTCTCCCCCGAGATCATGGGCCTCGGCCCGGTCGAGGCGACCCGGAACGCGCTGAAGTACGCCGGCATGTCGATCGGCGACATCGACCTGGTCGAGATCAACGAGGCCTTCGCGGCCCAGGTGATCCCGTCTTACCAGGACCTCGGCATCGACATCGACCGCCTCAACATCAACGGTGGCGCCATCGCCGTCGGTCACCCCTTCGGCATGACCGGCGCGCGCCTGCAGAACACCATGCTCAACAGCCTCGACTGGCACGACAAGACCACCGGTCTGATCACCATGTGCGTCGGCGGCGGCCAGGGCATGGCGATGATCCTCGAGCGCATCTGATCCATCCCGACTCGGCGCGTCTGTCCCACCCGGGCGCGTCGGGTCGGTGCGTCAGCGCATCTCGATGCCGGGGCGGTCGCTGATGAGGTGGTCGGAGACGGCGTTCATCACTCGACCCAGAGCCGCGAAGTCTTCCTCGCTGACCAGATCGATGAGGTAGTCGCGTACGCCGGTGACGTGGACGGGGGCCGCCTCGCGCAGCAGCTCGAAGCCACGCTCGCTGAGGGTGGCGACAACGCCGCGGCCGTCCTCGGCGGAGTTGCGGCGTTCGACCAGCCCGGCACGCTCCATCCGGGTGATCGTGTGCGTGATCCGGGAGCGCGAGTGGGCCAGGGAGTCGGCGAGCTGAGCCATCCGCATGGCGCCGTCGTTCTCGGATAGGCGTACGAGGATCTCGTACTCCGGGAGCGAGATGTCGAAACGGCTGCGCAGGTCGGCATCCAGGCGGTCATCGAGCAGGGTCATCCCCATCATCAGCGCACGCCAGGAGCGCTGTTGCTCTTCGTCCAGCCACCGAGTCTCATCACCCACGGGGCATTACGTTAGCCCTGTCCACGGGCTCTTCCATGCACTGGCACCCCTTAACGGCGAGGAAGTTGTCACCGAAGGTTCGATTCACACCCGGGACGAGAGCCCTGAAACACCCGGGACCAACGGCAGAATGATCCGGGACCTAAGCCCGGCTATCGGCTCGGCCGGAGCCCTCATAGGCCCTAGAAACAATTCGCCACGGCTCCGGGTAAAGGCGAAGATTGTGCGGTGTCGACTCCCCCTGCTCTCGGTCTCCGTGACTTCATAGCCGCACTTCCACGCGAGGGCCGCTGGCTCCTGTCGACGGTTGCGATCCAGCTCCTCGGTCGCGGCATGACGTTGCCGTTCACGATCATCTACCTGCATGAGGTACGCGGCTTCGACCTCGGCCTCGCCGGCACCCTGATGGGCCTGATCGCCATCGTCGGCTTCATGGTCACCGGTCCGGCGGGCAGCCTGATCGACAAGTACGGAGCCCGCCCGGTCATTCTCGGCGGCCTGGTCTGCGCGATCGCCGGTGACGTCATGCTCGCCTTCGCCACCACTCCGGTGCTGGCCGGAGCGGCGCTGTGCCTTCTGGGCGTCCAGGCCGGGGTGTCGTGGCCGGCTGCCAACGCCCTGGTAGCCACCGTGGTCGAGGGTGAGCTCCGGCAGCGCTACTACGGGGTGAACTTCGCGCTGATCAACCTCGGCATCGGCGTCGGCGGCGTCATCGGTGGTCTCTTCATCGACGTGAGCCGGCCGGAGACGTTCACCTACGCCTTCCTCGCCAACGCCGCCACCTTCACGATCCCGGCCCTGGTCCTTCTCGGCCCGCTGCGTCACCTGCACGGCCGCGCCGCGCGTCCTGCCGCCGACGAGCCCGACGCCACCGCGTCGTACGCCAAGATCCTGCGCCGTCCCGAGGTCATCTGGCTGGTGGTGATCGGGGTGCTGCTCTCGACTCTGGGCTACGGCCAGATCGAGAGCGGATTCCCGGCCTACTCGCGTCAGATCGCCGAGGTCTCCACCCGGGTCATCGGGTTCGCGTTCGTGGTGAACTGCGCCGTGATCGTGCTCGCCCAGTTCTGGGTGATGAACCGGGTCAGCGGCCGGCGGCGCACTCGGGTGCTCGTCGCCACCGCCGCGATCTGGGCCGTCGCCTGGGTGGTGTTCGGGGCGACCGGCCTGGTGCCCGGCTCCGTCGCGGCCATCGTCGGCGTGGTCGCCTTCCAGGGACTCTTCTTCGCCCTCGGCGAGACGCTGATGCAGTCCGCCTACCCGGCACTGACCAACGACATGGCGCCCGACCATCTGCGCGGGCGCTACAACGCGATCAACTCGGCCTCGTTCCAGACGGGGGCGATCGTCGGCCCGATCCTGGCCGGCTTCCTGCTCGAGCACGGCCAGTCGTCGTTGTTCATCGCGCTGATGGTTGTCGGCTGTGTCGGCATCGTCGCCGCCTCGATGCGGCTCGAGCGCCGGATCACCCCAGCCGTGAACGGCGTACGCCCCACCCTGGCCGAGTCGGCTCAAACTGACACCGAATCCCGCCCAGTCGGCTCGTCATAACGCGCCGACTCGGCGCGGGATCTGGTCAAAACGAGCCGACTCGGCGGGTCTGTGCGGGACAGACGCACCGAGTCGGCAGGGGTCGGGTCAGTCGCGGGTGAGGCGACGGTGGGTGACGCGGTGGGGGCGGGCGGCCTCCTGGCCGAGGCGCTCGATCTTGTTGGCCTCGTAGGACTCGAAGTTGCCCTCGAACCAGAACCACTCGCCCTCCTTCTCCTCCGTGCCCTCCCAGGCGAGGATGTGGGTGGCGATGCGGTCGAGGAACCACCGGTCGTGGGAGGTGACCACGGCGCAGCCGGGGAAGTCGAGCAGCGCGTCCTCCAGCGAGGAGAGCGTCTCGACGTCGAGGTCGTTGGTGGGCTCGTCGAGCAGCAGCATGTTGCCGCCCTGCTTCAGGGTGAGCGCGAGGTTGAGGCGGTTGCGCTCACCACCGGAGAGCACGCCGGCCTTCTTCTGCTGGTCGGGGCCCTTGAAGCCGAAGGAGGCGACGTAGGCCCGCGAATTCATCTCGAAGTTGGCGACCTTGATGAAGTCCAGGCCGTCGGAGACGACCTCCCAGACGTTCTTGTTGGGGTCGATGCCGCCGCGGCTCTGGTCGACGTAGGAGATCTTCACCGTCTGGCCGACGTTGAGCTCACCCGCGTCGGGCTTCTCGGAGCCGGTGATCATCCGGAACAGCGTGGTCTTGCCAACACCGTTGGGGCCGACGATGCCGACGATGCCAGCACGCGGGAGCGAGAACGAGATGTCGTCCCACAGAGTGCGGCCCTCGAAGCCCTTGACCAGGCCCTTGGCCTCCATCACCACGTCGCCCAGGCGCGGGCCCGGCGGGATGTTGATGTCGGCGGTGTCGATCTTGCGGGCCTTGTCAGCCTCGGCGGCGAGCTCCTCGTAGCGGGCCAGACGCGACTTCGACTTGGTCTGGCGGGCCTTGGCGTTGGAGCGGACCCACTCCAGCTCCTTCTCGAGCATCCGGGCGCGCTTGGCGTCCTTGAGGCCCTCGACCTTGAGACGGTCCTTCTTGGTCTCCAGGTAGGTGGAGTAGTTGCCCTCGTAGCCGTGGATCGAGCCGCGGTCGACCTCGGCGATCCACTCGGCGACATTGTCGAGGAAGTAACGGTCGTGGGTGACCGCCAGGACGGCACCCTTGTAGCTCTTCAGGTGGCCCTCGAGCCACTGCACCGACTCGGCGTCGAGGTGGTTGGTGGGCTCGTCGAGCAGCAGCAGGTCGGGCTCCTGCAGGAGGAGCTTGCACAGCGCGACGCGGCGGCGCTCACCACCGGAGAGGTTGTCGACGAGCGCGTCGCCCGGAGGGCAGCGCAGCGCGTCCATCGCCTGCTCCAGCTTGGAGTCGATGTCCCAGGCGTTGATGTTGTCCAGGAAGGTCTGGAGATCACCGGTCTCGGCCATCAGGGCGTCCTGGTCGGCGTCGGGGTCACCCATCTCCATGTAGGCGTCCTCGAGTCGCTTCATCTTCGTCTTGATCTCGCTGACCGCCTCCTCGACGTTCTCGAGGACGGTCTTGCCCTCGGTCAGCGGCGGCTCCTGCTGGAGCATCCCGACGGTCGCGTCCTGGTCGCGGACGATGTCGCCGTTGTTGGGATGGTCCAGCCCCGCCATCAGCTTGAGCAGCGAGGACTTACCCATGCCGTTCGGGCCGACGACGCCGATCTTGGCACCGTGCAGGAACGAGAGGGTGACGTTGTCGAGGACGACCTTGTCGCCATGGGCCTTGCGCACATTGCGCAGGGAGAGGATGTAGTCGGCCATGGTGCCCACCCTAATGAGGGAGAGGCACGCCGGTACAACCGGCGCACCCCGCCACAGGGCCTGGCGCGCGCCCGGCTCACCTCAGGCCGCCACGGAGGTCTCCGTCTCGTCAGTCGCCTCGCCCTCGTCCTCGGCCGCCGGCTTCTGGTCCCACGGGTCCCCACCCGGGGCTCGCCAGTCGGAGAGCGGGTCGCGCTCGGGGTCGTCGTCGTGGGGTCCGGGGGCGGGGGCGGCGACCGCAGCCAGCGAGCGCGGGTTGCGCGAGAGGCTGCTCATGCCGCGGTTGAGATCGTGGCCGACGACAGTCGCCTCGACCTCGAAGGTGTTGACCTCGAGCCCGTCCTTGTTGACGTAGCTGCGGGTCGAGAGCCGTCCCTGGACGACCACGGGGTCGCCCTTGCGCAGCGAGCGCCCGACGTTCTCCCCCAGCTGACGCCAGGCACTCACCGAGAACCATTGCGTCACGCCGTCGCTCCACTCCCCGGTGGACCGGTTGAGCTTCCGCGGGGTGCACGCCATCCGGAAGTTCGCGACCGAGAATTCGCCGACGCTCCGCACGACGGGGTCGGCGCCGACGTTGCCGCGCAGGGTGATGATCGAGTCGTTCATCGTTGTCTCCTCAGAGTTCGCGCCCGCCTGATGCGGGCCTCGGAGACAACCCTGCGCTCGACCACCGACAGTTCCGGGCGGCGTACGTCCGCCTGTGGACAACCCCGGATCGAACCGTCCCTGTGGACAGTGATCGGCCCGATCAGCGCAGTGCCTTGGCCACCCCGTGCCGCAGGGCGGTGTAGGCCGCCAGCTCGGTCTCGATCGGGTCGACGACGAGCTCACGTGAGACATCGGCGACCGCCGTACGCAGCCGCGCATCGGCCGCACGTGCCCGACGTCGAGCGGTGGTGATCACCAGCAGGTGGCACACGGCCCACAGCACCAGCCCGAGCCCGACGCCCCCGATGAACAGGACGTACGGCAGCTCGACGCCGGCGACAGAAGGCGTCACGTCGCCGACCTGAGCGGCTCCGGAGAGGAGCAGCGCCAGCGACCACACGAGTCCGACGGTGGCGAGGATGATCAGGAGCCACTGGAGCGCCTTGACCAACCCGGTCCACAGCGGCAGCCGCTCGGCGTTCAGGTCGACTCCGCCGACCGAGGCGTCGAGTCTGTCGGCGAGGTCACCCATCCGCGAGACCGATGCCCGCCGGATGGCGTCGCGCCACGGCGAGGCGAGCCCGGCGCCGGCCTCGTCGGCCAGCTGACGCACCTCGGTGTCGACCCGCGCGCGCTCGACGGCGGTGGTCTGCGGCAGCGAGGTCCGGGCGCGCCCGGCCAGCTGGGTCGCCTCCTCCCCCAGCGCCAGGTGAAGCCGCTTCAGGGGATCCGGCTTCAGCCGGGAGACCCACGAGACCAGCGGCCAGCCCGTGGCCGCACGGGCCCGGGTGCGTACGGATCGCTCGACCGCGTCCACCACGGTCGGCACGCCGGCGGCCTCGGAGATGGCGTCCTCGAGGGCCTCCACCCGGGGCTTGGCCAGGGAGCGCGGCTTGGCGTCGCCGGACGCCTTGGCGAGCTTCACGGCAGCGGTCTTGATGTCGGCCGAGAGCCGGGACTTGTTGGCCCGCTTCGCCGCGGCCCGCTGGGCGATCTCGGTCTTGAGCTGCGGGACCCCCCAGCCGAGCTTGGCCGAGACCGGGATCACCGGGACGTTGCGCAGCCCGTCCTGGTCGAGCAGGCGGCGTACGTCACCCAGCATCGACTCACGGCGGTCCTCGGGAACGCGGTCGATGTGGTTGAGCACCACGACCATGATCTCGGAGTGGGTCCGGAGCGGCTGCAGGTAGCGGTCGTGGATGGCCGCGTCGGCGTACTTCTGCGGGTCCAGCACCCACACCAGCATGTCGGCGAGCTCGACCAGCCGGTCGACCTCGAGATGGTGGGAGACCTCGGTGGAGTCGTGGTCGGGCAGGTCGAGCAGCACCACGCCGTCGAGCTCGTGCCCCTCACGGCGGGTGTCGAGCATCGAGTCCCGGGTGGTCTGGTGACGCTCGGGGATGCCCAGCCACTCGAGCAGCTCCTGGGCGCCCTCCGAACCCCACACGCAGGCGGTCGCCCACGACGTTGTCGGCCGGCGGACCCCGACGGCGGAGAGCTCCAGCCCGGTCAGCGCGTTGAACGTGGACGACTTGCCCGACCCGGTCGCCCCCGCGACCCCGACAACCGTGTGGTCGGCGGAGAGCTTGAGGCGTCCCTGAGCCTTGGTGACCACGGAGCGCGCGTCCTCGACGAGTCCGTCGTCGAGGCGCCCGGTCGCCGCCACGGTCGCAGCAGTCAGTCCGTCCAGCCGGTCACCGAGGTCTCCACTTCGGCTGACCAGGTTCTTTGCACCTTCGAGCAGGCCGCTCAATGCTCCCCCTTCCCTTCCTGAAATGTCTCAGTCTGACAAGTCTCAGCCATCGCTGCGCTGGCTGGCGAAACGGGCGTCGCCGACCTTGCGCGCGGCGTGCCGCAGTCGCTCCGGTGCACCGTGGTCGATCTGCAGCGCGTCGACCTGACCCGTGTAACGCGCACGCTCCTCGTCGACGAGTCCCACGATGCGTACCTCCAGCGACTTGCGCGCCTTGGACGCGAGCCCGCGCACGGCCTGGTCGCCGAAGACCGCCTCGAGCAGCTTCTGGCCGAGCAGGAGCGTGCCGCCGGCGATGCCCACCTCAGCACCGACGAGCGCTCCACCGGTCGAGGCGAAGACGACCACCATCAGCGCAACCCCGAGGCCGTTGACGCCGTAGGAGAGGAACTTCGCGGTCGTACGCTTGTCCTGGCCCTCGCTGCGCACCATGTCGAGCACGTCCTGCTGCCAGTCGCGCACCGCACGCTCGGCCTTGGGCCGCAGCGCACGCGAGGCTCGGCCGAGGTCGGCGGGGCCGGCTGCGAGCAGCCCGCGCCCCGCGGGACTCATCTGCCAGGCCGCCTCGGCCTTCTCGGCAGCCGCCTCGCACTGCTCCAGGATCAGCATCTCCAGGCCACCCTGCACGGCCTCGGTCACCCGTTCCGCCTGCTGCGGCTTGCCCTTGATCGAGCCGAGGATCCGGTCGCGGAGCATCCCCACCCGTGTCTCGAGCGCCTTGAGGATCTCCCCGGTGCCGACGAACTCCTGCCAGCGCGCGAGCACCTCGCCACGCAGCAGCGTCCCGTCGGCGGTGGCCGCCATGATCGACTTGAGCGCTTCGTCGTAGGCCATGTCCGCATCGGTACGCAGCCGCTGCGCGGCCTCTCCCTGACCGTCCGCGGTGTCGGCGATCGGGTGGACCTCCAGGGTCAGCGCCCGCACCGCACCGTCGAGGGTCTGGGTGACGACCTGGTGGCGCGCGGTGGCGTCGTCGGCGAGCATGTCGAGCCAGGCGCGCACTTCGGCGACATGCTCGGCCGGCAGCAGCCCGTGCTCGGAGACCTCGCCCTCGTGGACGATGAAGAGCGGTGAGTCCTTGAGCCCGCGCGAGGCGAGCATCCGGGCCAGGTGTCCGGCGACGGTCTGGACGGCCTCGGTCGGAGTGCGGTCGAGCACCACTGCCACCGCGGTGGAGCGGTTGGCGGCGAGCTGGAGGAACTCCCAGGGCACCTGGTCGGCGTAGCGCGCGGCCGAGGTGACGAAGACCCACAGGTCGGCCGCGGCGAGCAGCTCGGCCGCGAGCACCCGGTTGGCCTCCTCGACCGAGTCGACGTCGGGCGCATCCAGGATCGCCAGGCCGGGGTGGAGCCGGTCGCTGGGGACCAGCTGCAGCGCGCCGGGGTCGTTGGTCGGGTGATGGACCCGCTCCAGCTCGGGGAGCAGGCGGTCCTGGCCGAACCAGCGGCCGTCCTCGGGGTTGTGGACCAGCACCGGCGAGCGCGTCGTCGGCCGCAGCAGCCCCGGCGTGGTCACCTTGGTGCCGACCAGCGAGTTGACCAGCGTCGACTTTCCGGCGCCCGTGGAGCCGCCGACGACCGCGAGGAGCGGAGCGTCGATGGTCATCATCCGCGGGATGACGTAGTCCTCGAGCTGCTCGACCATGTTCTGCCTGGCGGCTCGCTGCTCGTCGGCGCCGGGCAGGTCCAGCGGCAGGGTGACCTCGGTCAGCGCCTGGTGGAGCTGGATGAGCGAGGTCACCATCCGGTTGCTCTCGCCGCCGGACGCCTCGATCTCGGCCCGGGCGGCCTCGAACTCGGTGGTCGGCTTCTCCGCGAGCATCCCAGCGGTCAGCGCCTCGTAGGCCGGCCGGGCCTCCGGAGCGGCCTCTGAAGTCGCCTCCGGGGCAGGCTCCGGAGCGGTGTCGTCGTGGTTGTGGTCTTCACTCATCCGATCATCACCTGCCCGCTCGGGAACGCGATGTGTGGACGTACCTCACTGATGCGGTCAACGTATGCCCTCCCCCGGGCGGCGAAGTCTGGCGGCGGGTTGCCGCGCAGGAATCGCCAGTGCAAGTATCCGAGCTCGATGGCAGCCTGCTGGTATTCACGCATTGCCGCAACCCCCTGAGCTCCTCCATGGGTCGACGCGAACTTCCGCGCCTGCTCCCGGCGCCGTAGATCGACCACCCAGCCGATGTCGGTGTAGGGAATCAGCCCGCGTTGGGCGGCGTCGGTCAGCGATCTGGTCAGCACGATGCGCTCGGACTTTCGCCGCCACACCGCGAAGACCACCATCGAAACGAACGCGGGCACCATCACCACGACGTACGCCAGCAGGAACCCGGCCCCGTCATAGAGCAGTGTCGAGCCGTTCCAGGTGCCGTGGGCGAGCACCGCGATGGCGTAGCCCAGCAGCGGCGCCACGACCTTCAGCCAACGCTTGCGCGTCACCACCGCGATGCCGATGCCGATGCCGGTGAAGGCGGTGAAGAGCGGGTGCGCGAAGGGGCTGAACAGGCAGCGCATCACGAAGACGGCGGTGAACTCGCCGATGTGTCCCGTGGAGCTGTCGCCCATGCCGGGCGTGCCGTTGTAGGTGCCGCCCAGGTAGAGGATGTTCTCGGTGAAAGCGAAGCCGATGCCGACCATGCCGGCGTAGACGATCCCGTCGAGCACCCCGTCGAGGAGGTGGCGGCGCCAGACCAGCAGCACGAAGAGGAACAGCCCCTTGGCCGCCTCCTCGGTGACCGGAGCCACGATCGCCAGCTGGGTCGGCTCGCTCCACCCGGCGAGCAGCGCACCCACGCTCTGCACGATCAGCGCCGCGGCAACCGCGACGAACGCGCCCCACCCCAGGCCGAGCGCCAGCAGCGACTTCGGCTCGGGTTCATAGCGGTCCAGCCACAGGAAGGCATAGACCAGCGGCACCACCGGGATGGCTGCGAAGAGCACTCCCAGGATCGCGCCGGTGGGAGCAAGATGGTCGTTGACGACGCTGGTGCTCAACAGCACGATGCCGAGCACCGGTAAAGAGGTCAGCACGACAAGCACGCCCACCACGATGGTGAACGTGCGGTTGCTTCTCGTCGGATCCTTCGGGATCGCCCCCATGCGCGCCAGACTATCGGGCGTGCGGACCGCACGCGCGACCCGACACCGATCGAGACGTCCTCGCGACCCGCGTGGCCTGGGAACTCACGAGCGTTGTGGATCCGGCGCGGCGTACGATTCCGGTATGACGGACAAAGGCGCCCCCACCCCTGCAGACGACCACACCGAGAGCCACGACCAGACGGTTCCGGAGGCTTGGTCCAAGTTCATGAGGGAGGGCTGGGACGACCGCGAGGTCGAGGTTCCCGAGCATCCGATCACACCGTGGGCGGCCGCACGCCGGGAGCGGCTCTCGGGCATCTTCCCGGGTGAGCGACTGGTCGTTCCGGCCGGCACCTACAAGGTCCGCGCCAACGACACCGACTACCGCTTCCGCGCCGACACCGCGCACGTGCACCTGACCGGCAACCAGACCTCCGACGCCGTCGTCGTGATCGAGCCCGACGGCAGCTCGGTCCTGTACGCCCGCCCGCGCAGCGGTCGCGACACCGACGAGTTCTTCCGCGACCGTCAGTACGGCGCGCTCTGGGCCGGGGCGCGCCCCTCGGCCCGTGAGCTCTCCGACTCGCTCGGCATCGAGGTGCGCCACGTCGACCAGCTCGAGTCCGACCTCTCCGGCAGCACCCCGACCCGCGTACTCCGCGGAGTCTCAGGCGACGTCGACAAGCTGGTCGCTCCCGCCGAGGCCGCCCGCGACGAGGACTTCGCCAAGGCGCTCTCCGAGCTGCGCCTGATCAAGGACGAGTGGGAGTTCGGCGAGCTCAAGGAGGCCTGCGACATCACCGTGCGCGGCTTCACCGACGCGGTGCGCGAGTGGGACCAGGTTCTGAAGCACGGCGAGCGCTGGATCGAGGGCACCTTCTTCCGCCGCGCCCGCGCGGAGGGCAACGACCTCGGCTACGACTCGATCGTCGGCGGCGGCTCCCACGCCACCACGCTGCACTGGATCGACAACGACGGGCCGATCGTCCCCGGTGAGCTGGTGCTGCTCGACATGGGTGTCGAAGGCCACAACCTCTACACCGCCGACATCACCCGCACCCTTCCCATCTCCGGGACGTTCACCCCGCTGCAGCGCAACCTCTACGAGCTCGTCTACAAGGCCCAGCAGGCCGGCATCGAGGCGATCCGTCCGGGTGTGACCTTCCGGGCCGGCCACTTCGCCGCCATGGAGATCCTCGCCCACGGCCTCGATGACCTCGGTCTGCTGCCGGTCTCGGTCGACGAGGCGCTCTCCGAGGACAACAAGACCTACTCCCGCTGGACCCTCCACGGCGTCTCCCACATGCTCGGCCTCGACGTCCACGACTGCGCCTCCGCGTCGAAGGAGGCCTACATCGAGGG
>JALZDD010000734.1 GCA_030862715.1 Actinomycetota bacterium
CGGAGCTGGATCGGGAGGATCTCGTCGTTGGTCTTGTAGTCGATCCAGGTCTCGATCAGGTCGGGGGTGAAGACGTCGCCCACGGTGAGGAAGTCGTGGTCGTTCTCCAGAGCCGACAGGACGGCACCGAGGGAGGTCGGCACCTGGTTGATCTCGGCCATCTCGTCCGGCGGAAGCTCGTAGATGTCCTTGTCGATCGGAGCGGGCGGCTCGATCTTGTTCTGGATACCGTCGATGCCGGCGAGGAGCAGGGCCGAGAAGGCGAGGTACGGGTTCGAGGACGGGTCCGGGAACCGGGTCTCGACGCGCTTGGCCTTCGGGTTGGTGCCGGTGATCGGGATGCGGACCGCGGCGGAGCGGTTGCGCGAGGAGTAGACCAGCGAGATCGGAGCCTCGAAGCCCGGCACCAGGCGGTGGAAGGAGTTCACGGTCGGGTTGGTGAACGCCAGCACCGACGGGGCGTGCTTCAGGATGCCGCCGATGTACCAGCGGGCCATGTCGGAGAGGCCGCCGTAGCCGGTCTCGTCGTAGAACAGCGGCTCGCCGGCGTTCCAGATCGACTGGTGGACGTGCATGCCCGAACCGTTGTCACCGAAGACGGGCTTCGGCATGAAGGTGACCGTCTTGCCAGCCTCCCAGGCGGTGTTCTTGACGATGTACTTGAACTTCATGACATCGTCGGCAGCCTTGAGCAGCGTGTCGAACTTGTAGTTGATCTCGGCCTGGCCGGCGGTGCCGACCTCGTGGTGGGCGCGCTCGACGAGCAGCCCGGAGGCCTCGAGGTTCTTGACCATCGTGTCGCGCAGGTCGGCGAAGTGGTCGGTGGGGGAGACCGGGAAGTAGCCGCCCTTGTAGCGCGTCTTGTAGCCCAGGTTGTTCGAGCCGTCGGGGTTCGTGTCGGCGCCCGAGTTCCACCAGGCCTCGACGGAGTCGATCTTGTAGAACGACTCGCCCTCGGAGGTGTTGTAGGCCACCTTGTCGAAGATGAAGAACTCCGCCTCGGGGGCGAAGAAGGCGGTGTCACCGATGCCGGTCGAGGCGAGGTACGCCAGGGCCTTGCGCGCGATGTTGCGCGGGTCGCGAGAGTAGGCCTCTCCGGTGATCGGGTCGTGCACGAAGTACATCAGCGCGAGGGTCTTCGCGGCGCGGAACGGGTCGATGTACGCAGTCGTGACGTCCGGGTACAGCGCCATGTCGGACTCGTTGATCGTCTGGAAACCGCGGATCGACGAACCGTCGAAGGCCATCGGCTCCAGGTTGAACGACGACACCGGCACCGTGAAGTGCTGCTGGACGCCAGGCAGGTCGACGAAACGGATGTCGACGAACTCGACCCCCTCGTCAGAGATGAACTTCAAGAGCTCGTCGTCAGTGCTGAACATCAATCCTCCTTGGCTCACCCGGGCGGGAAGAGCCAGATAGGTCTCTCGCGATCGAGGCCGGACCCTCATGGATCCGACCGTGCCACGCAAATTACGAAGGGACGGTTGCGCAGGAGTGTCGCAAATGTTTCGGGCGTGTAACAGGTTGTGTGATTTGATCGGCAACCATCCCGGATCTCACCCTTCAAGACGTTGCCGCCTACGCTTACGACGTGACCAGTCCCGCCACTCCTGCGACGCCCACTCTGCCTTATGACACCGCGAGCTGGGGCAGGCGCGTCCTGGCACTCTTCATCGACTGGCTCGCGTCGTCGCTGGTCGCGTCTGTCTTTCTCGGCGTACGGGCGCTGCCGTTCGGGTCGCTGCTCGCCGGTGTCGACCCGCGGCCGACCGACAACCTGTGGATCCTGGTCGTCTTCATCGTGCAGACCGCGGTCTTCACCACGCTCGGGGGCGGCTCCTTCGGCAAGCTCGTCACCCGGCTGCGTACGGTGCGGGTGACAGCCGGTGAACCGGATGTGCGCCCACTCGACCCGCTGCGGAGCATCGCCCGTCAGATCCTGGTCGTCCTCGTCGTACCGCCGCTGGTCTTCCGTCCCGACCGGCGCGGCCTCCACGATCTGGCGGCAGGTACCGCGACCGTCACGCTCCAGACCTATCGACACGTGTTTCGCCGGGTTGGTTAACAGGCTTCCGGGGGTAGGTTTGACCGGTCAGCCGCAAGCAGCGGCAAACACGAAGGGAAGCTCAATGACGCTCAACCGTACTCTCGGGCCACGTGGCCTCTGGCGCCGCGCTGCCGTGGCGGGCGTGCTGGCCGTATCGCTCTCGGGCCTGGTGGCCTGCGGTGGCGGTGGTGGGGCCGGCGGCGCCAGCGAGGGTGACTCGGTCTCGGCCGAGGACATGACCGAGGTGATGAAGAAGGCGACGGACATCGACACCGCCCACTTCACCACGAAGATGGACGCGAAGGCCTCGGGCCAGTCCGTCTCGATGACCGGCGAGGGCGACATCCAGAAGGAGCCGCCGGCGCAGCACTCCACCATGAAGATGAGTGGTGGCTCCATGAACATGGATCTGGAGACGATCCTTGTCGACGAGAAGATCTACATCAAGGGCATGATGGGCGACTCGTGGATGACCGCGAGCGCCGACGATCTCGCCAAGATGGGCGGGACCAGCCTGGAGTCGATGAGCAACCCGCTCGCGTTCTTCGAAGGGATGGAGGAGTCGATCAAGTCCTCCAAGTTCGAGGGCGAGGAGAAGGTCGACGGCACCGACACCAAGCACTACAGCTTCACCGTCGACTCCACCGGGCTCGCCAAGAGCCTCGGTGCCGACAGCACCAAGGGCATGCCCAAGACGATCGACCAGGACATCTGGGTCGACGGCGACGGCCTGCTCCGCAAGGCAGAGGTCGGCATGGGCGAGATGGGCACCGTCGAGATGCTCCTGTCCAAGCACGGCGAGGACGTGACCATCGAGGCGCCGCCGGCGGACCAGGTCACCGACATGCCGAACATGGCCGGCTGACAGCCAGTTCGTACGCAGCAGGGCCGGTCCCCGAACGGGGACCGGCCCTGCGCCGTTCGTGGCACTGTGTCGGCATGACTCTCGACCCCGAAATCACCCGGCAGATCGAGGCCAACCGAGCCAACTGGGACGCCCGGACGCCGATCCACGTCGCCAGCGCGTTCTACGGCATCGACGGGTCGCGGCCCGCCGAGTCGTGGTTCGCCGACTACGAGTGGAGCGACCTGGGCGAGCTGTCCGGTCGCGAGGTCGTACATCTGCAGTGTCATCTCGGCACCGAGACGGTGGCGTTCGCGCAGCGGGGTGCGGTGACGTACGGGCTGGACATCTCGGCCGAGGCGGTGGCCGCGGCGCGCCGGATCGCCGCCGAGCGCGGGCTGGCCGTCGACTACCGCGAGGCCGACGTGCACGACGCGGTCGAGGTCCTGGGCGCCGGCCGGTTCGATGTCGTCTACACCGGCAAGGGCGCGGTCTGCTACCTGCCCGACATCGACCTGTGGGCCCGGGTCGTCCACGATCTGCTCAAGCCCGGCGGGTTCCTCTACCTGGCCGAGTTCCATCCGCTCCTCGACGCTCTCGGTGAGGTGCCGGAGCCGGGGCGCGAGGACTCCCTCGAGCTGCGCCACGACTACCTCTCGGGCAGGGGCGCCATCGCGAAGGACTCGACCCACACCTACACCGACGGCCCGGCGCTGAGCAGTGCCACGACGGCGTACGAATGGCGCCATGGGGTCGGCGAGGTCGTCACCGCTCTCGCCGGCGCGGGCCTGCGGATCGAGGTCGTACGCGAGGACGAGCGGCTGCCGTGGCCTCGCTTCCCGTCCATGGTGGTGGGGGAGGACGGCTGGTTCAGGCTGCCCGAGCAGGCGCCCCGGATCCCGCTTCTCTACGCGATCCGGGCGCGCCGGCTATGAGACGGTCAGCGGCCGCGGAGGTTGCCGCGCATGCCCTTCATCGAGGTCGGGACGGGGCCCTTCGGGATCGGCATGGTGCCGCGGGTGGCGTCGACGGCCTTGAGGCGGTTGAGGATGTCGGTGATCTCGGGGCCGGAGACGTTGCGGCCGATCTTGGTGACGTGCTTGGTCAGCTGCGGCAGCGGCACCTCGTCCTCACCGTTGCCGGCGACGACGGTCGTGATCGGCACGTCGGAGAGAACGCGGGCGTGGGTGCGCTTGGTGCTGGCCAGCAGCGAGCGGACCTTGCTGGGGCTGTTGCCCTCGCCGACGAGGACGACTCCCGGAGGGCCGACCACGCGGTGGACCAGCGTCTGGCTGCGCGGCTCGACACCCACGGCCTGGGTGACGGTCCAGCCCCGGCGGAGCATGGTCAGGGCGGCGTACCCGCCACCGACCTGGCCCTCGAGCCGGGAGTACATCACCTTCTGCGCGCGCCGCGAGAAGACCACCATCGCCGCAAGGAGGCCGGCCAGCAGGGCGCCGACGATCGTGAAGATCCAGGAGAAGATGCCCTCACCGGGCAGGAACCAGAAGATCACGCCGGCGACCGCGGCGACGACCACGAAGATCGCGCCGAGGAGGAGGCCGATCCTGGGGTCTGACTGCTTGGTGAGCTTGTAGGTCTCCACCATCTGCTGGCGGCGACTCATGCTGCTCGGGTCGGTCTGGGACATCTTCCTCTTTCAGTTTCTCGTACGCAGGGACTCAGGCCACGGAGGAGGCGTCGCGCGCCTCGATCGCCTGACGGTACAGCCGACCGGCACGGTAGGACGAACGAACGAGCGGACCGGACATGACGCCGGAGAAGCCGATCTCCTCGGCCTCGGCCTGGAGCTCGATGAACTCCTCGGGCTTGACCCAACGCTCGACCGGGTGGTGGCGCACGCTCGGCCGCAGGTACTGCGTGATCGTGATCAGCTCGCAGCCGGCCGCGTGCAGGTCACGCAGCGCCTCGGAGACCTCTTCGCGGGTCTCGCCCATGCCGAGGATCAGGTTGGACTTGGTGACCAGGCCGAAGTCGCGGGCCTGGGTGATCACGTCGAGCGAACGCTCGTAGCGGAACGCCGGACGGATCCGCTTGAAGATCCGCGGGACGGTCTCGACGTTGTGCGCGAGCACCTCGGGACGCGACTCGAAGACCTCCTGGAGAAGCTCCGGGATGCCGTTGAAGTCGGGGATGAGGTTCTCGACACCGGTCTCGGGGTTGAGCTCGTGGATCTGCTTGACGGTCTCGGCGTAGAGCCAGGCACCGCCGTCGGCGAGGTCGTCGCGGGCGACGCCGGTGATCGTGGCGTACTTCAGGCCCATGGTCTGAACGGACTCGGCCACGCGGCGCGGCTCGTCACGGTCGAGGTCGGTCGGCTTGCCGGTGTCGATCTGGCAGAAGTCGCAGCGTCGGGTGCACTGGTCACCGCCGATGAGGAAGGTGGCCTCGCGGTCCTCCCAGCACTCGTAGATGTTGGGGCAGCCGGCCTCCTCGCAGACCGTGGACAGGCCCTGCGTCCGCACCAGCGCCTTGAGCTCGCGGTACTCCGGACCCATCCGCGCTCTGGTCTTGATCCACTCCGGCTTGCGCTCGATCGGGGTCTCGGCATTGCGGACTTCGAGGCGCAGCATCTTGCGTCCGTCGGGAGCGATCGTCACGTCGGTCAACTGTACGTGGCCGCCCTCAGTTGCTGGGGGTCAGCACGGGCACCCGGACGTCCTTCGCGGGGTCGGGCCGGGGCTCGTAGTCGGCAGTGGCGTCGTACGGGGCCCACGCGAGGTAGGTGCCGAGGTGCCGCTCGACCAGCGGGATCACCTCGGCGACCGGGACGTCGCGGTCGAGCTCGCGGCTGAGGGAGGTGACGCCGGCGTCGTCGATGCCGCACGGCACGAACCGGCCGTACCAGCCGAGGTCGACGTCGCAGTTCAGGGAGAACCCGTGCATGGTGACGCCGCGGCTGACCCGGATGCCGATGGCGGCGATCTTGCGCTCCGGACCGCGGTCGTCGGCGCTCAGCCAGACGCCGCTGCGACCAGGGACCCTGGCGGTCGGGACGCCGAGGTCGGCGCACACGTGGATCAGCGCCTCCTCGACGCGGCGCACGTAGTCGACCACCTTCACGTGCTCGGGCAGCCGCACGATCGGGTACCCGACCAGCTGGCCGGGGCCATGGAAGGTGATCTTGCCGCCGCGGTCGACATCGATGACCGGAGCGCCGCCGGGGTCGGCCGGCCGTTCCTGCGGCCGGGTGCGCTTGCCCGCTGTGAACACCGGCGGGTGCTCGAGCAACAGCACGGTGTCGGGCCGGACGCCCTCGGCGACCTCCGCGTGCACCTCGCGCTGCAGGCTCCAGGCGTCCAGATAGTCGATCGCGGCGTCGCCGAGACCGGCGTGCCGGAACTCCAGGTGGGTCACGCCACGACCCTACTCGGGGCCTGTGGATGACCGACGACGTCGTGGTCCGGATCCGGGTAGAACAGCGGTCATGCCCACTCACCGAGCCGCCGTACAGCGCCCGACCCTGCTGCCTCAGCTGGTGGCCGGGGCGCTGTGCCTGGTGGCGCTGGGGGCGGTGGTGGCGCTGATCGTCGCCGTGGCCGGCGAGCAC
>JALZDD010000736.1 GCA_030862715.1 Actinomycetota bacterium
CTCCTGACGAGGCCGCCGCTTGGCGCCTTCTCAGCCTCTCCTGGGAGGATGGGCGGGTGAATGAGCAGCGACCACGCGACGTGGTGATCCTCGGCTCGACCGGGTCCATCGGCACCCAGGCCCTCGACCTGGTGCGGGCCAACCCGGACCGGTTCCGGGTCGTGGCGTTGACCGCGGGCGGGGCCAACAAGGAGCTGTTCGAGGTCCAGGTGGCCGAGTTCGCGCCCAAGCTCTCCGGACTGGGGGAGGAGGCCTCGGTCGAGGCCGCCGCCCAGCCCGCCGACGTCGTGCTCAACGGGATCACCGGCGCCGTCGGGCTCCGCCCGACGCTGGCCGCGCTGGAGGCGGGCAACACGCTCGCCCTGGCCAACAAGGAGTCGCTGATCATCGGCGGACCGCTGGTCAAGCGGGTCGCGCGCGAGGGGCAGATCGTCCCGGTCGACTCCGAGCACTCCGCGATCGCCCAGTCGCTGCGCGCCGGCCGCGCCGAGGAGGTACGCAAGCTGGTGCTGACCGCGTCCGGCGGCCCGTTCCGCGGCCGCTCCCGCGACGAGCTCGCCCAGGTCACCCCGGCGCAGGCGCTCAAGCACCCCAACTTCGCGATGGGGCGGGTGATCACGACCAATTCCGCCACCCTGGTCAACAAGGGTCTCGAGGTCATCGAGGCGCATCTGCTCTTCGACGTACCCTTCGACCGGATCGAGGTCGTCGTCCACCCGCAGCAGTACATCCACTCGATGGTCGAGTTCACCGACGGCGCGGTGGTCGCCCAGCTGGGGCTGCCGACGATGCTGGTGCCGATCTCGATGGGGATGGCCTGGCCGGATCGGGTGCCGGACGCCGAGACGCCGATCGACTGGACCAAGGCCGCCGACTGGCGCTTCGAACCCCTCGACGACTCTGCTTTTCCTGCGGTGCGACTGGCTCGCGAGGCCGGCACCCGGGCCGGCACCCACCCCGCCGTCTACAACGCGGCCAACGAGGTCTGCGTGGACGCCTTCCATGAGGGCCGGATCCCGTTCCCCGGCATCGTGGACACGATTGCGGAGGTGATGGCGCGGCATCACGGCGTACGCTCTGAAAGCACCCTCTCGATCGAGGATGTGCTCGCCGCCGACGCCTGGGCGCGCGAGGAGACCACTCGGATCCTGGAGACCCGCCCGTGAACGAGCGTCAGCGAGTGAACCTCGAGAACTTCACGCCGCCGCGTCCGTATTCTGGCGCTTGCGCTACGGAGGTGGCGGCGTGAGCTATCTGCTCTACACGCTGGCCGTGATCGGCTTCATTCTCGCGATCCTGGTCTCGATCGGGCTCCACGAGCTCGGCCACATGATCCCGGCGAAGGCGTTCGGCGGGAAGGTGACCCAATACTTCATCGGCTTCGGGCCGACGGTGTGGTCCAAGCAGATCGGCGAGACCGAGTACGGCCTCAAGGCGATCCCGCTCGGGGGCTACGTGAAGATCGTCGGCATGCTGCCGCCCGGCGCCGACCAGCTGGGGGAGCGCACCGACGACGGCGCTCTGAAGATCCGCAAGTCCAACACCGGCATGTTCACCCAGCTGATCAGCGACGCGCGCTCGGCCGAGTGGGAGCTGATCCGTCCCGAGGACGAGCCGCGGCTCTTCTACAAGATGTCGTGGTGGAAGAAGGTCATCGTGATGGCCGGCGGGCCCACGGTGAACATCGCGATCGCGTTCTTCGTGCTGTGGGGCGTCTTCGGGGTCTACGGGGTCCACGAGAACGTCGTCGACAAGGGTCATCCGGTCGTCTCGAGCCTGCAGGAGTGCCTGCTGACCTGGGAGGACCAGGGCCGCGAGTGCCGCGCGAGCGACAAGCCGACCCCGGCCGCCGACGCCGGCCTGAAGCCCGGTGACGAGCTGATCTCTTTCAACGGCACCGAGCTGACCTCATGGTCGGTCGCCCAGGAGCTGATCCGCGACAACATGGACGGCGACGCCACCATCGTGATCGAGCGCGACGGTGAGCGGAAGACGCTGCACACCCAGACCGTCGTGCAGGAGCGGGTCAAGGACGTCGACGACACCAGCGCCGACCCGGAGACCGCGAAGGTCGGCTTCTTCGGGATGTCTCCCGAGACGCACGTGGTCACGACCAAGGAGGGGCCGGTCTACGCGCTGAAGGAGATGGGTGTGATGGCCGAGAACGCCGTCCACTCGCTGCTGAGGCTCCCGGTCAAGGTCTGGCACGTCGCGCTCGCGATCGTCGGGGTCGAGGAGCGCTCGGCCGACAGTCCGGTCAGCATCGTCGGCGGCGGCCGCATCGCCGGTGAGATCGCCGCCCACGAGGGCCTCGACGTCGGCGAGAAGGTCGCCAGCTTCGCGTTCCTGGTGGGTGGGTTCAACCTCTTCATCGGCATCTTCAACTTCGTCCCGCTCCTGCCCCTCGACGGCGGTCACATCGCGACCGCGCTGTGGGAGGGCGTACGCCGCGCCTTCGCCAAGGTCTTCCGGCGGCCAGACCCGGGACATGCCGACCCTGCGAAGCTGCTGCCGGTGGCGTACGTCGTGGCCTCGGCGCTCCTGGTGATGGGTGTTGTCCTGATCGTCGCCGACCTCGTCGTCCCGCTTCATCTCCAAGCCTGACCCGCCCGTAAGATTGGTAGACATGACGTCGATCCCCCTCGGTATGCCGGAGGCACCCGCCCCGGTGCTCGCCCCTCGCCGCAAGACCCGCCAGATCAAGGTCGGTTCGGTGGGCGTGGGCAGCGAGAGCCCCATCTCCGTGCAGTCGATGACGACCACGCTCACCTCCGACGTCAACTCCACGCTGCAGCAGATCGCCGAGCTCACCGCGTCGGGCTGCGACATCGTCCGGGTGGCCTGCCCGAGCCAGGACGACGCCGACGCACTGCCCGCGATCGCGAAGAAGTCGCAGATCCCGGTGATCGCCGACATCCACTTCCAGCCGAAGTACGTCTTCGCCGCGATCGACGCCGGGTGCGCCGCCGTCCGGGTCAACCCCGGCAACATCCGCAAGTTCGACGACCAGGTGAAGGAGATCGCCCGGGCCGCCTCCGACGCCGGCGTCTCGCTGCGCATCGGCGTCAACGCCGGCTCGCTGGACAAGCGCCTGCTCGACAAGTACGGCAAGCCGACGGCGGAGGCGCTTGTCGAGTCCGCGGTGTGGGAGGCGTCACTCTTCGAGGAGCACGGCTTCCACGACTTCAAGATCTCGGTCAAGCACAACGACCCGGTCGTGATGGTGCAGGCCTACGAGATGCTCGCCGAGCGCGGCAACTGGCCGCTGCACCTCGGCGTGACCGAGGCGGGGCCGGCGTTCCAGGGCACGATCAAGTCGTCGGTCGCCTTCGGCTCACTGCTGTCCAAGGGCATCGGCGACACGATCCGGGTCTCGCTCTCCGCGCCGCCGGTCGAGGAGGTCAAGGTCGGCATCCAGATCCTGGAGTCGCTCAACCTGAAGCCGCGCCGCCTCGAGATCGTCTCCTGCCCGTCTTGCGGCCGGGCACAGGTCGACGTCTACACGCTCGCCGAGCAGGTGACCGCGGGCCTCGACGGCCTCGAGGTCCCGCTCCGCGTCGCGGTCATGGGCTGCGTCGTCAACGGCCCCGGCGAGGCCCGCGAGGCCGACCTCGGTGTCGCCTCCGGCAACGGCAAGGGCCAGATCTTCGTCAAGGGCGAGGTCATCAAGACCGTCCCCGAGGCCGCCATCGTCGAGACCCTGATCGAGGAGGCGATGAAGATCGCCGAGGGCATGGAGCCCGTCGAGGGCGCCGGCGCGCAGGTGTCGGTCAGCGGCTGACGCCGAACGCAAGAAGGCCCGGTCCGAACCGTCGGACCGGGCCTCTTCGTCTGCTTCGCGGCGTCCCCCTCGCGTACGTCGCGAAACTTGGTTGGCGGTATCACCAGTGCATCAGCCTGGAGACCACGCCGAGGAACCCGAGGTGGAGCAGCGCTCCGAGCGGGTCCGTGGTGATCAGGTGGCCCCAGGCGAGCGCCGCCTGGCCCATCTGGTTTCCGAGAGCCGTGGCGAACCCGTCCAGTCCGCCGTGGGTCCACAGGTGGACGACGACGAATCGGATGCCCGGCACGACCAGGAACAGGACGAGTGCGGCCTTGACCGGGATGATCCAGGACAGCGAGCCGCTGCCGGTGGAGCTCAGGTTGCCGGTACGCACCCAGCGGATGCCGCTGCTGCCGTTGAAGCGGACCTTGGTGCGGCCTGCGGCGGTGGCGACGACGACACCGCGCTTTCCGGAGCGGGTGCCGCCGCGAGCCCGGACGGTTTCGCCGGGGCGCATGAAGTTGCTGATCATGACAGCACTCCTTCCGTGAGTACGACGGACACGGACGAGGTGCCGGCGGCTGCCTGGCACGTGGGCGGCTCGGCGCTGAGCAGCTGGTTGAAGCCGAACACGACAAGAAGCGTGACGGCGAAGGTGGCGATGCTGAACTTGTGGTTCCTCATGGTCATCATCTCCTTCAGCGGTGGGGCCCGTAGGTGGGGCCGGCGCTGTCCCTGATGGGGACAACTCCACGGTGGCGGAGGCCACATCCGTCTCGCCAGAGGGCGGGTGGGAGTGGGGACGATGTGAAGACAGTCCCAGGTGAGTTGGGACGTTTCTGGGACAGAATTGGGACACCTGCGAGATACTCGCAACCGCGTTCGCGACGACTCGGCGAGGGGCAATGACCGACGAATCTCTCTCACCAGAGCAGTTCAACGGCGAATTGCGCGCCTGGGTCCGGCAGGTGACCGGAAAAGCTGACGGTGGCGCCGGTGTGGCGATGGCCCGGAGCACCTTCTACCGGCGTACGTCGGGATCGAAGCTGATGCCGCTCGACGAGCTCATCCGCGTGGTCGGCGGCGCGGTGCCGCGCACCCTCGACCCGGCCCACCGGGGCGAGTGGATCCGGAAGAACACCGGCATCTGGCAGGCGAAGTGGTGGAAGGCGTACGCCTGGCGTGGTGAGGACACCGCGGTGCCCGGGCCCGTGCTGGCGCCGGCCACCCCGGCGGCACCGGCGCCCACCACCAGCTCCCGGCTGACCTTCCCGCGGGCACGGGTTGCGGCGCTGAGCGGGCTGACGACGGAGCAACCCACGATCCCGCTCATCGAGGCGCTCGGCCGATGGCTGGAGCACCCCGAGTCCAACCTGTTCTTCCTCACCGGTCCCTCGGGCTCGGGAAAGACGGTCGAGACCAGGGAGTGGACCGCCTCGAAGGAGCAGGTGCGCTACATCAGCCTGCGCGACGGTGCGGTCGACTACGGCGCTCTGGTAGACGAGGACCGCTCGCCGATCGTCATCGACGACTTCGACCTGATCTCCTCCAGCGCCGAGGAGCACGGGGTCACCCGCCCCGACCTGAGCGAGCTGCGCTCGGCATTCGGTCGCGGCGGACGGTTCGTGGTGATCAGCAAGCGCAACCTGCAGACCGAGCGCGATGAGCTCGCCGAACAGCTGCGCAGCCCGGCCCGGCTGGAGGACCTCGGGGTCGAGTCGGCGATGGTCGTACGCGTCGAGCCGATCTCCCCGGTCGAGGTGCGCGCCCTCAGCGAGGAGCGGGGCGGTGACGACAGGCTGCGCAACCTGGCCGCGGAGATGGAGCGTGGCGGCGGGTTCTTCCCCGCGACCCCGATGGTCCTCAAGCAGCTCTACGCCTCCCTCGAGGAGGGCGCCCCGGCTCCCCGGACCCAGTGGGACGGCTACACCGTCCACCTCAAGCACGTCTGCGGGCAGCCCTGGGACCGGAAGAGCTCACGCATCCCCAGCCGGGTGCGGTTCCAGACCTACCGTGACATCGCCTGGGACCTGTTCACCGGGATGGACGAGCCGACCTCGCAGGAGCAGGACCTGATCCCGGTCCCGCGCGTCTCGGAGTGGCTCTTCGCCAACCTGCAGCGCGACCTCGACATCACCCGGCAGCGGGACTTCCTGACGTACGAATGGATCGCGGACCTGCTCGATCACTCCGAGGTCTTCGGCGTGACCGGCCGCACCAAGGACTCAGTGGAGTCGGCGGAGTTCGCCCACGAGACCTTCTACCAGTACTTCGTCGCCGAGGGCATCCGCGACCGGCTGCGCGACGGGCACGGCATGGCGCTCGACGGCGCCCGCTTCGCGGACATGCACATGGGGCCGTTGGTGATGACGTTCCTCAAGGCCGGCTTCCAGCCCGGTGACCTCGACGCGGTGGCCCGGCTGAGCGTACGCGAGAGCCTGTCCTGGATGGACCGGCTGATCTGCCTCTACCTGACCGAGGAGCGCGAGGACTACGGCGACCTCCTCGACCAGGCGCCGGAGCGCTACTGGGACGAGCTGGAGTTCGTGCTGGAGGCGTTCCGGTCGCTGTTCCTGCGGAAGGCGGCGATGTTCCAGCTGATCCTGCGCGGCCGGGTGCCGGTCGACGGCTACCTCGAGATCCTGGACCGCGAGGAGGACCCAGGTGCGGTCGCCCGCGAGCGCGACGTGCTCGGCTGGGGCACCGACATCACCGACGCCCTGGTCCATCGGCTTCACCATCCGACCCTCGCCCCGGCGATTCCGATTACCGCGTACCGGCTCGGGCAAATGGGTGATATCACTTGCGTGAGCCATCTCGAAGGTCTCACTGGTCTGCCGCTCGCCCATCAGGACGTGGTGAGGTCGGCGATCCACCGGATCAAGGAGCGCCATGAGCACAGCGTCTGAGTCAGGCACCCCGCCGCGAGCTCCCGTGCTCGTCCTCGGCGCGACCGGCGACCTCGGCAGCGCGGTCGCGCGCCGGCTCAGCGCGGAGGGCACCCCGGTGATCCTGCATGCCTACAGCCGCACCACCGAGCTCGCCTACCTGGCCGACGAGACCGGCGCCGTCGCGCGCGTGGACGGCGACCTGACCACCGACGACGGCGTGGACGCCCTGGCCGAGACGCTGGCCGGGTTCGACACGTTGTCGGGGCTCATCAACTGCTCCGGCATCAACCCCAGCCCCGACACGGTCGCCGAGATCGACCGGTCCGAGTGGCAGCTCACCCTCGACCTCAACCTGACCTCGGTGTGGCGCACGGCCTCGCTCGCGCTGCCGAAGCTCCGGGCGGCCCGGTCCGGGGCGGTCGTCCTGGTCAGCTCCGTCTTCGGGATCCGGACGCCGTCACGACGGGCCGCCTACGGCGTCTCCAAGCACGCGCTGACCGGGCTCGCCCAGGCGATCGCGCAGGAGGAGGAGGGGATCGTCCGGGCCAACGTCGTCGCTCCCGGCCCGATGTGGAGCGAGTCGTCCCGGCAGGTCTTCGTCAAGCACGCTCGCAAGGAGGGCGTGACTGTCGACCAGTACATCTCCTACCGGGCCGCGCGCATCCCCGGACACCGGTTCGTCACCGCCGACGCCGTCGCGAAGGTGTGCGTCTTCCTCGCCTCCGACATGGCCGGCGCCATCAACGGCCAGTGCGTGGTCGCAGACGGCGGCGAGTACTGACCCGCGGCGCAACCCGCAATTTACTCGAGATGCCACTGATGCGGCCCCGCGCTGTCTAGGCTTCGCCTAGCGCCTCCACACGTCTTTGTTTCCCCTCTTCAGACTGGCGACAACGTTGACCAATTTCTGGCTTGCCACCGATCACGCAGACGATGCGCTGTTCCACACCCCGGACTCCTCCGACATCAGGCCCGGCATCCTCGATCTGGTGGCCAACACCCCTCGTTGGGGCATCGTCGTGCGGCCCACGCAGGGCCACGGCGACGTACGCCGCGAGCTCGCCTGCGCCGGGCTCCCGGACATCGACGCCGTCGATGAGCTCGTCGTCCCGGAGCGGTCGACGGACGCGGTGAAGGTCGGGTTCGACGACCACCAGACCGAATGCGCGCCGATGGCGCTCGACATCCTGGAGCGACTCCCGGGCTACGACCGGGTCTTCCTCGAGCCCTACTGCACGACGCCCGGTTGCCTCGAGGATCTGGCCACCCTCGCCACGCGGTCACGGTGCGGCGGCATCGTGCTCAAGCTCAAGGTCAACGACGAGGGCCTCGAGAGCATCGAGCGGGCAGACCTCGGCCGAGCGTCCTGGGTCGCGCGGTCCGACGGGATGGGCTGGGACGACTTCAGCGAGCGCCTGCCGCGGGTCCGAGCGCTCGGCGCCCGCGGCGTGATGGTGGGACGGGCGGTCTGGGGAGACACCGGCGAGGCCGGCCAGGACGTACGACTCAAAACCATCCGCGAGCGAATGCACACGATCGAACGCGTCTTTGCTTAGAGCGACCTCTCGATCCGGTCCGCGAGCCGTGAGGCGACGTACAACCGGATTGGCCCTAGGCTCGGTGACATGCTGACGACGCGCCAGGGGATCCGCCCGCTGCACGCGGGTGATCTCAGCGCGTTCCTCGACCTGACCGCGCAGGACCCCGTGGTCAACGTGTTCGCGGAGTACCGGGCGCGCACCACCAACCTCGAGCCGCGCTGGCTCGGTGGCGAGATCTGGGGGCGCTGGGACGGCGGCGACCTGGTCGCGGCCTGTCACGTCGGTGCCAACCTGGTCCCCATCCAGGCCACCGAGGAGGATGCGTACGCCTTCGGTGAGCGGGCCCGCAACCGGGTCCGCACCGTCTCGACGATCGTCGGGCGGCAGGCCGCGGTGCGGGCGCTGTGGGGATCGATCGGCGAGTCCTGGGGGACACCGCGCGACGAGCGCTGGGAGCAGCCTCATCTCGAGCAGCAGCTGCAGAGCCTGGTCGAGCCGGACCCGTTCGTACGCCGCACCGTCCGAGCCGACATGGACGCGCTGTATCCGGCGTGCGTGGCGATGTACACCGAGGAGGTCGGGATCTCGCCGGAGACCGGCGGCGGTCGCGACCTCTACCGTGCCCGGGTGCTCCAGCTGATCTCGCGCGGCTGGTCCTTCGCCCGCATCGAGGACGGCGAGGTCGTCTTCAAGGCCGAGGTCGCCTGCGCGACCCCCGAGGCCGCCCAGATCCAGGGCGTCTGGGTGCCCGAGCACCGGCGCGGCGAGGGCCTCGCTGCCCGCGGCATGGCCGCGGTCTGCGACATCGTCCGCAGCGAGATCGCTCCGCGCGTCTCGCTCTACGTCAACGAGTGGAACGCCCCCGCGCGCCGCGCCTACGAGCGGGCCGGCTTCCTCGAGACGGCCCGCTTCTCCACCATCATGTTCTGATTTGGCTATGTTCTGATTTGGCTATGTTCTGATTCAGTACGCCCGCCAAGCGCGTTCGCAGTCAGCGGCCTCGCAGCGCACCAGCCAGGCTGTGCCGCTGCTCGGGTGGGACCGCATCAGGATCCGGGTGTTGGTCTCCCAGGCGTACATCCACAGCCCGTTGGGGTTGCGGTAGGTGGTGAGCAACGTGCCGCGGAGGCTGCGGCGGCGGACCACGTCGGCGTGGTTCTGGTGTTCGATCGCGTTGGTCGCGAAGCGGGCGCCGTCGGGCGAGAACGACGCGACCGCCTCCAAGCACCCGCGCCAGAGCGATGTCGCTGGCGCGGTGACGGTCGAGACCACCGAACAGGCGTCGAGGTTCGACGGGTCCTTCGTGTACGTCGCCAGCCGGTTGGTGGCGAAACTTCCTGCGTACGCCGCCCGGGAGGCGATCGTCTTGACCGTGCCGGCCTTCCAGTCCCACACCAGCGTGCGCGGGGTGCTGAAGGCGCCCAGGAGCACGCGGGTGCCGCTGACGTCGATCGGATCGGGCCTGGTGGCTGCCCTGAAGGTGTGGCGGGCGACGACCGCGCCGGTGGTGGCGCTGCGAACCTGGGCCTGGATTCCGCCGCTGCTCAGCGTGGCCGTCTTGAGCAGGTAGCGGCCGTCGCCTGACAGCCTGGCCTTGTCCGCGTAGTACATGTCGGTGAGGGTCCTCTGCGCGACATCGAGCTGCACCCGGATGATCTTGTCGATGTTGCGGTTGCGGGCCCGCAGCACGAACCCGCTCCCCGAGCGTCCCAGAAGGGTGAACTCGTCGAGGTCGTCGCCGACGAGGGCGACCGGCGTCTTCATGCCGGTCGCCGGGTCGACCACCGAGACCGACTCGGACGACGGACGGTGCAGATAGGGAACGGTCGGGCTGTCGCCGATGGGCAGCGGAAGGGGACGTACGTCGACGGACGGAGCCGCCGCAGAAGCCGGTGTCGTCAGTGAGACCGGGAGCATGAGAGCAACGAGGATGGCCGTGGCCAGTGCCGGGATTCGGATACGTCTCATGGAGGGATGACGTGTGCCGGCGGGGGCCGGTTGCAACACGCTCCCAACCGGTTCGCGGGAGCGGTCCGGTGCGCCGTACGCTTGCCCGCATGATCGCCCGTATGTCGACCCTGTTCGTGCGGACCCTGCGTGAGGATCCCGCCGACGCCGAGGTCGCGAGCCACAAGCTGCTTGTCCGTGCCGGCTACATCCGCCGCGCCGCTCCGGGGATCTACTCCTGGCTGCCGTTGGGCCTGCGCGTGCTCGGCAAGGTCGAGGGGATCATCCGCGAGGAGATGGCCGCGATCGGCGCCCAGGAGGTGCATTTCCCGGCGCTGCTGCCGCGCGAGCCCTACGAGGCGACCGGCCGCTGGACGGAGTACGGCGACGGCATCTTCCGGCTCAAGGACCGCAAGGAGGCCGACTACCTGCTCGGTCCCACGCACGAAGAGATGTTCACGCTCCTGGTCAAGGACCTCTACGGCTCCTACAAGGACCTGCCGCTGGCGATTTACCAGATCCAGACGAAGTACCGCGACGAGGCGCGTCCCCGCGCTGGGCTGCTGCGCGGCCGCGAGTTCATCATGAAGGACTCCTACTCCTTCGACTACACCGATGAGGGGCTGGCGGCGGCCTACGACGCCCACCGTGCGGCGTACGTCAAGGTCTTCGACCGCCTCGGGTTCGAGTACGTCATCGTCAAGGCCACCTCCGGCGCGATGGGCGGCTCGGCCTCCGAGGAGTTCCTGGCCGTCTCCGAGGCCGGCGAGGACACCTTCGTACGCTCGCCCGGCGGTTACGCCGCCAACGTCGAGGCGGTCACGACGCTGGCGCCCGAGCCGCTCTCCTACGAGGACGTGCCGGCCGCCCACGCCGAGGACACGCCCGACACCCCGACGATCCAGACGCTCATCGACCACCTCAACGAGGCGTACCCGCGCGAGGACCGTCCCTGGGCGGCCGGCGACACGCTGAAGAACGTGCTCGTGACGCTGCGTCACCCCGACGGCACCGTCGAGCCGCTCGCCATCGGGCTGCCCGGTGACCGCGACGTCGACATCAAGCGCCTCGAGGGCCAGCTGGAGCCGATCGAGGTCGAGCCCATGGACGACGTCGAGCTGAAGAAGCACCCGGAGCTGGTCAAGGGCTACATCGGTCCCGAGGTGCTGGGGGAGGAGTCGGCCTCCGGCATCCGCTACCTCGTCGACCCCCGCGTGGTCACCGGCACCCGCTGGGTCACCGGCGCCAACATCGAGGGCAAGCACGTCATCGACCTGGTCGCCGGCCGCGACTTCACCCCCGACGGCACCATCGAGGCCGCCGAGGTCCGTGAGGGCGACCCGGCTCCTGACGGCTCCGGCCCGCTGACGCTGGCGCGCGGCATCGAGATGGGCCACGTCTTCCAGCTCGGGCGCAAGTACGCCGACGCGCTGGGGCTGCAGGTGCTCGACGAGAACGGCAAGCTCGTCACCGTCACCATGGGCTCCTACGGCATCGGCGTCACCCGCGCCGTGGCCGCCGTCGCCGAGGGAACCCTCGACGACATCGGTCTCGCCTGGCCCCGGAATGTCGCTCCGTACGACATCCACCTGGTCGCCACCGGCAAGGACGCCGCCGTCTTCGAGGCAGCAGCGAAGCTGGCCGGCGAGCTCGAGGCCGCCGGCATCGACGTGCTCTACGACGACCGCCCCAAGGTCTCGCCGGGCGTGAAGTTCAAGGACGCCGAGCTCATCGGCGTCCCGACCATCGTCACCGTCGGCAAGGGGCTGGTCGAGGGCAAGGTCGAGGTCAAGGACCGCAGGAGCGGCGAGAAGACCGAGGTCGCTCTCGCCGACGCCGTCGCTCATCTCACCGAGGTCGTCCGCGGCTGACATAACCGGGACTTCTCCGGTGTTCCCTGCGCTTCTCGGGTGTTGCAACGCCTGAGAAGCGCAGGCATACCCGGTTAACCGGGGATTCCAACCGCCCAGAATGCGGCAAGATCGACCCCATGACGGGGGACAGGATTCTTGACCGTACGCTCGCCTGGCGGGTGACGAGCGCCGCGGAGGCGGCTGCGGGGATCGGGCCGGGGAAGACGGTGGCCTTCTCCGGGTTCGCCGGAATCGGCCGGCCGAAGGCCGTGCCTGAGGCCCTGGGGCTGGTCCGGGAGTGGCCGGAGGGTGTCGACGTACGCCACTCGCGGGTCGCCCAGCACGCGGCCTCGGGGTTCTACGGCGCTCTCGACGTCGCGGTGGTCGAGGTGGCGGCGATCCTGCCCAATGGGCTGCTCGTGCCGGGGAGCAGCGTCGGCAACAACCAGACGTGGCTCGACGCCGCCGCGGCCGTGATCCTCGAGGTCAACAGCTGGCATCCGCGCGGCTTCGAGGGGTTCCACGACATCCATCACGGCTCCCAGCTGCCGCCGGCGCGGGCGCCGATCCAGCTGACGACTCCGATGCAGCGGATCGGTGACCCCTTCCTCCTCGTCGATCCGGACAAGGTCGTCGCCGTCGTCGAGACCGATCGCCCCGACCGAGGCTCACCGCCGCGCGTGATCGACGAGGAGAGCCGCGCGATCGCCGAGCTCGTCGTGGACTTCCTCCGCCATGAGGTACGCCACGACCGCCTGCACCACAGCCTGCTCCCGCTCCACGCCGGTGCGGGGCCCGTCGCCGACGCGGTCCTCGCCGGGCTGCAGGACGCCGAGTTCGAGCACCTGACGGCCTACACCGACACCGTCCGGGACGGTCTGCTCGACCTGCTCGACTCCGGGAAGCTGATCGGGGTCTCGGGCACCTCCTTCGGCCTCTCCGAGGCGGGCGCTCGCCGGTTCAACGACGACGTCCACCACTACAAGGGCCGGGTCCTGCTGCGCCCGCAGGAGATGTCGAACCACCCCGAGGTCATCCGGCGGCTCGGCCTCATCGCGATCGACTCGATGGCCGAGGCCGACATCCACGGCAACGTGAACGCCCTCGGCGGCTCGGGTGACTTCGCGAGCAACGCCCACCTCAACCTCTTCGCCGCCCCCTCCACCGTCGAGCAGGGCACCGTGTCGCGCATCGTGCCGTTCGTCGGCCACGTCGACCACACCGCGCACGACGTGCAGGTCATCATCACCGAGCAGGGCGTGGCCGACCTGCGCGGCATCTCGCCCGCCGCCCGCGCCCGGCGGATCATCGATCACTGCGCCCATCCCGACTTCCGCGCCCAACTCGCCGATCTGGTCGACTCGGCGCAAATGGCCCGCTGAAAAACACCATGAGTCGGCCGGTGCTGCACCGCTAGGGTCGTGGCCATGGCGATCGACGCGGTGATCTTCGACTGGGGCGGCACGCTGACGAAGTGGCACGACATCGACTTCCACGCTGAGTCGCTGGCGCTCGCCCAGGCGGTGAGCGGCGCCTGCGACGACGACCACCCGGTCAACGCGACCAGGCTCCACCGGGCCGGAGAGACGATCTGGGCCCGCAGCCGCGACCACCAGCAGAGCTCGACGATCGGCGACCTCTTCGACGAGGCCGGTCTCGAGCACGACCCGGACCTGCTCGACGCCTACTACGAGTTCTGGGCGCCGCACACCCTGACCGACCCTGAGGTCGGGCCGCTGTGGGAGGCGCTCCGCGCCGACGGCGTACGTGTCGGGGTGCTGTCCAACACGATCTGGCCGCGCGCGTGGCACCGCGGGTTCTTCGAGCGCGACGGGGTGCTCGACCTGCTCG
>JALZDD010000785.1 GCA_030862715.1 Actinomycetota bacterium
TCCTTCGTCCTCTCCCTCGGCCCCACCGTGCTGGCCAGTGCTCTCGGACAGGACAGCGCCCTGCTGGCCGGAGCCACCGCCTGCGTGATGTTCCTCGTCGCCACCGGCATCCAGTTCGCTCTCGCACATTTGACGACCAGATCACATCTCGTATTCAGCTCTATCGCGGCGATCGCCGCCATGACACTCCTCATGCTGACGGTCACTGCCTGGCCGAGCCCGACTCTGTTCGTCGCCGTCGCGATCCTGGCGGGGACGGCCCAAGGCCTCGGCCAGCTCTCCGGCCTCACCCTGATCGCTACGAACGTGCCGGACGCTCGGCGGGCCGAAGGTAACGCCGCACTCAACATCGCTGGCTACATCCCCGCCGCGCTCATCCCCGTCGCCACCGGCTACCTCATCGACACCACCGGACTCGCAACCGCCATCGTCGTCTTCGCCGCCGTCCTTACCACCGCATCGGTAGTCGCGCTCACCATCGTTCGCAGGACGCCGACGACGCGGGAAGCTGGCCGGTAGAGCCTGACGTCTCGGATGTCGTGGGACAGTGGCGGCGGAAGCCATCGCGGGGCTGATGACGGCCGTTGAGGCCACACGTACGTTGCCGACGAGCCGTGCGGTGTTTCCCTATGTCAAGGTCGTCCATGTCCTGGACGGCGCAGCAGAGTTGGAGGATGCATCTGGCACCTTCCTCTTGCGTCCTGGGAGCGCTCTTGCGCTCGGCAGCGGTCGGTGGTGCCGCATCCTGCCCACTCCACAGGTTCGTCTCTGGACTGTCTATGCCGAGGAGAGCTTCTTTCGAACGCAGATGGCGTGGTTCCTTCCTTCGAAGGAACGCGTTCGCTTCGGCGTCCATCCGCATAACTGGGATGGGAGCCCTTCGCTTCTTCATCCCGGTCTGGCCACGTTGCATTGTCTGGAGCCGATCTGGCGGCAGATGAGCGTTATGCACGACGGTACGAATCCGCCAGAGTCGGTCGCAGTTCGTACGGTCGAGCTTCTGGCGAAATGGATGCGCGTTGTGTTGCCTGTCTTCGGCGTGCTGGACGATGAAGCGGACCATGGAGGAAAGATCTGGACGCCGGTCAACGGGCAGTTGGTCGATTCGACGGCGGTCGGCCAGATCGCGCACGCCACCGCGCTTCTCCGGGAGCGGATGGAGGAGCCTTGGAGCGTCGCAGGGTTGGCGCGTGCGGTTGCGCTTTCTAGAACGCACATGACCCGCCTGTTCACCCGGCATACCGGCGTCTCGCCCATGCGGTATCTGACGGAAGTGCGATTGACAGAGTTCACAAGGCTGGTTGAGGAGACGGACTTCTCGGTAGCACGAGCCGCGAGCGCTGTCGGGTGGTCTGATCCGCGGATAGCGTCAGCTTGGTTTCGTCGACGCTTCGGCATCATGCCGTCGCAGTACCGCCTCAATCCACATCCACACTGCGTCGACGAGGTTGTGACGCGCGTGGTGCGTGACGAGGCACCCTGCGACCGTCCTGGCATGTTCTGACTCGCCACCTGGCCCCTGGTTCTCGTTGCTTGAACCTGCTCAAGCCCGGAAGTCTCGACCACGCGTTACGCCGCAGGTAGACCGGATGGGACACGTCGGGTTCATCGGAGCCTGACGGTCGCCACTTTCCGTTCCGTCCGTCTCGTTCTCCTGATGATCCCGGCGCACCTCATGGTCGCACGGGTCGGCGGCTGACGCCGTTGGCCTCGTCGGGAGGAGGTCGATGATGGCGACGGACGAGGAGGCACGGGCTGCGCGGGATGCGAAGCTCGAGCAGCTCCATGAGCGGCTCACAGCTGCGGTTGATCAGCTCGTCTCTGGTGAGGACTGGAAGCGTGCGCTGGAGTTCGCGGCCCGGTTTCGGGCGCGGTCGTTCCGCAACGCCCTCCTGATCTTCGCCCAGCATCTGGAGGCCTTCGACGCTGGCCGCGTTCCTGCGCCGGAGCCGTCGTACGTAGCCGGTTACAAGCAGTGGCAGAGCTTGGGCCGTCAGGTAGGGCGGGGGCAGCCGGGTTACATGATCTTCGCGCCGGTGACGGGCCGGTTCGCGTCTTCAACTCCTCAGGATTCCGAGTCGTGGCGGCGGTTGGGGCGGTTCGAGAAGCCGAAGGCGGGCGAGGTGGTGCGTTCGCGGATGGTCGGCGCGAAGCCCGCCTACGTGTGGGACGTGTCGCAGACCGCAGGTGATCCCGTGCCCGAGCGTCCGACGCCGACGCTGCTGGTGGGCCAGGCGCCGGACGGGTTGTGGGGTGGGCTTTCGGCGTTGGTGGAGGCGGAGGGGTTCACGGTGGTCCGCGTCGCGGATGAGCGTGAGATTCGTGGCGCGAACGGTCTGACGGACTACACGAACCGCACGGTCGCGGTGCGGTCGAACATGGACGATGCCGCGCAGGTGAAGACCCTCGCGCACGAGCTCGCGCATGTGAAGCTCCACGGCCCGGACAGCCCGGATGCGACGGGGCATCGCGGGATCGGTGAGGTCGAGGCCGAGTCGGTGGCGCTGATGGTCGGCGCCGCGCACGGCATGGACACCACTGCCTACACGATCCCGTATGTGTCGGGTTGGGCGGGCACGGTGAAGGACAAGGATCCGGCTGAGGTGGTGCAGGCCACCGGCGAGCGGGTCCGCAAGACCGCCGGGGCCATCCTCGACGCCCTCGACACGGCGCAGGTCGGCACGGGTGACCCGCCCGGTCTGACTCGTGAACTCGCCGTGACATCGCGTGGGGCCGGGTCGGAGCGGCACGCCCTCGCGCTGGTCGAGTCGCCGCGGCCTTCGCGTGCGGCGGAGGCCGTGGTGAGGGGCTTGTGATGAGCGTCGCCAGCGTCTTCGCCGCGCTCAACGGTCTGCCGTTGCCGCAGGCCGCGGCCCGTCTGGCGACGGCGGGGGTGCCGGTGTTTCCCTGCGTGCCTGGTGAGAAGCGCCCGCTCACGCCGCATGGGTTCCACGAGGCGACCACCGATCCGGCGCAGGTCAGGGCGTGGTGGCGGCGGTGGCCGTCCGCGAACATCGGCATCCCGACCGGCACCGCGTCCGGGGTCGATGTCGTGGACGTGGACCGCAAGCCGGGTGGGCATGGCTTCGACGCCTTCTCTCGTGCTCGTCGGGCAGGTCTCGTGGACGGATGGGTGGCGGTGGTGCGCACGCCGTCCGGTGGCGCGCACTTCTACTATCCGGCTGACCCGGACCGGTCGCAGTCCTCGTGGCAGGCCGCCGCGGCGCGTGTCGACTTCCGAGGAACCGGCGGGTACGTCCTCGTCCCGCCCTCTACCGTCTCGACCGAGCACGGCGCGGGCGTCTATTCGCTCACGGCGGGTGGTGACCGGAAGCCGCGAGCGGTGGACGCTGCGGCGCTGCGGGACTTCCTCGATCCGCGCCCCGAGCCTGCCGCGCGCCGGGTGCGTGGTCCGATTCGCTCGGAGGACGCGCAGCGACTGGCCGCGTGGGTGGGGATGCGTGCGGAGGGCGAGCGGAATCGTGGCCTGTTCTGGGCGTCGTGCCGTCTGGCCGAGGCGGGCCTGTCGCTGCCGGAGATGGTCGACGCACTCTCCCCCGCCGGGGAACGAGTTGGGCTGCCGCCGCGGGAGGTCGTCACGACGATCCGCTCCGCCTACCGCGCCACCCACGTCCAGCCCGCGTCATCCAGCGCCGGGAAGGGCGGTGCGTCGCGGCGGGTGCCGCGTCTTGCCGGGCAGGTGCTGTCATGAACGCGCAGGCGTCGGTGCGGGCTCGGGGTGGTCGGGTCGCGGTGGCGACGGCGGTCGCCGGGACGGTGTTCATCGCGGCCGGCGCCTTCTGGTTGTCCTTCACCGCGCTGGCGGACCTGGCCCGCCGTTCTGGGATCGACGCCGGGCAGGCGTGGGCGTGGCCGCTCATCGTGGACGGGATCATCGTCGTCTCGACCGTCGCAGTCGTCGCGCTCGCCCGGCAACGATCGGCGTGGTATCCGTGGGTGCTGCTCGCCGCGGGCGCTCTGGTATCGGTGACGGCGAACGCGATCCATGCTGTTGTCGCCGCCGACGCGGACGTGCCGGGCGTGCTGGCGGCGTCTGTGGCTGCGGTGCCGCCGCTGGTGCTGCTGGCGATCACGCACCTCACCGTCATCCTCACCCGCCCCGCAGCCAATGACGGCACCGTGCCGCCCTCTGACGAGGAGGAGACAGCGCCTGAGGGGGGCCTGCCCGACCTGCACGCGTTCACACCGGAGCAGGTGCCGGTTCGGGAGTTGGCGGCGCGGTTGCGGGATGCGGAGGGCTGGTCGAACAAGGCGATCGCCCGGCACCTGGGCGTGCACCCCTCGACCGTGGGCCGCTGGTTCGCCCGGCCAGAACTCACCGGGACCGCTGAGAGCGATGAGGAGACGCCATGAACGACGACCAGAACACGAGCCCCGACCGCGCCGACCGCGCCGACACGATCCTGCGGGAGCTGGCCGAGCGTGAGCATGACCGCGGTGAGGAACCGCCGCGTGGGGGCGAGCCATCGGCACTGGCCCGGCATCGTGATCCGTCGCTGGCCGAGGATTCGACAGCGAAGGATGCGGCGAACAGGGTGCGGGCGGGGGTGGAGTGGGTGCGGCCGACCGATCTCATGGCGTCGCGTTCGGCGCGGATGGCGGGGCGGGGCATCGACTTCCAGGCTGAGCTCGCCCGCCGCGCGCGTCGGGTGCCCGGCCAGGCATTCCGGGCGACGAGGACCGGGGCGCGGTCGGGGGCACGTCTCGTGAGCGAGCGGGCGCGGAAGCTGCCTCCGGTGACCGCGTTCGGCCGTGGTGGCGGGGAGCGGTTCTCGTGGGTGTCGCGCTCCGGGATCGGGCTCGGGTAACCGCCGTGCACGCCCCCAGCCAGATTGTGAGCCCGCGTGCTGGGGAGCGTGTGCGCACCTGCCTGTCAGGAGGTGCCCTGATGAAGACAACCACTGGCACGAGAACCGGACGGAACCGTTTCGAGGATTCCGAGGCGCTGCGCGCCCTGCTCAACCGGCTCCACGCCGCGGGGCGCGGGGCGTGGCGGAACGACCCGGAGGCGGCGGCGCTGATGGAGCACGCCGCGAACAAGTACGCCGCCCTCGCCCGCAAGCACGGCCTGGACCCGTGGGAAGCCGCGTCGGCCGCGTTCGAGGCGATGCGGGGAGCCGCGACCCGCCGAGCGGAAGACCCGTGGGCGGTGGTGACGCGGGCGGTGCAGGTGACCTGCACCGCCGAAGAGCGCGGCAACGGGCTGCTCTGCTCGGTCCATCAGGCCCGTCGACCGAAGTATTCGGTGTTCCACGACGCCGAGCGGTTCAGCGACCGCGAGAACCCGCTCCCCGACTACCACCCGGCATTCCGGGTCGATCCCTTCACCGACACCGACAACGAGGCCCGTGAGCGTGTGGTGCGGGAGCGGGCGATGAACGTCACCGCCGCTGTCGAGGACACGATCGCGTTCCTGACCTGGGTCGGCTGGGACCCTTCGACGGCTCGCGCTGCGGTCGAGTACATCACCACCAGGCTGGCTGAGGCCTCGTCGCGGGCGTCGGCGTTCGAGGTGCTGCGCCGCGACCGGCAGGCCCGCGCGCTCCTGGACCTGCCGGGGGCGTCGTGGACGGCGCTGCTGCGGATCGTGCTCGGCACCCCGGACCCGACCCTCGCGCACACGAACACTGGGCGCGGGATGCTGGTGCGTCTCCTGATCGGCCAGCCTCTGCGCGCGCTGCTTACGGACGACGATCTGGTGATCGCGGCAGGTCTCGCCGCCCCGCGCCTTGCCGGGGGCGAGGAGTCGTGACCACGGTGCCGGCGGGTCACATCGAGCTGGAGCGCGCGGTCGACTCCATCATCGTCGGCCGCCGGCACCGGCACGACCACGGCGACCTGGCTCCCCTGGTCGAGTCCATCCGCCGCAACGGGCTCTTGCAGCCGATCACGATCACCCTCGACGGGCACCTGATCTGCGGCGCCCGGCGCCTGGCAGCGCTGAAACTGCTCGGCATCAAGACCGTCAACGTCTGGGTCCGCTCCGGGATCTCCGACCGGCTCGGGGAACTCCTCGCCGAGCAGGACGACAACCTGCTGCACAAGCCGCTGACCCAGCTTGAAGCCGCCGCCCTCTACCGCGAGTTGAAGACCCTGCTGGCCGAGGACGCCGCCCGCCGCCAGGAGGCGACCCGGTTCCGCGCCGTGGGCGGCGACGGAGAGGACGGTGGTGGCAAGTTGCCACCACCGCAGTTCGAGCATGGCAAGTCCCGCTCGCAGGCGGCGATCATGGTCACGGGCCGCGACGCCCACAAGACGCTGGAGCGCATCGGCCGGATCGAAGCACTGGCCGACGACGAGTCTCAGCCCGCCTCGGTGCGTCGGCAGGCAGCTGAGGAGGTCGCACGGTTGCGGGCCGGCGGGAAGGTCTATCCCTCGCACCTGCGGGTGAATGCCGAGTTGTCGCTGGCGGAGCTCGACCAGCTCGCCGCCGACCCCTCACAGTCCGAAGCGGTGCGAGAGCAGGCCCGGAGTGAGGCGGACGCGGTACGGGGCGCAGAGCGGGAGGCGCGGGCGGCGGAGCTGGAGCAGTTGGCCAAGGCCGCGCTTGCCCGCGTCAAGGCAGCCAAGGCCGCCGGGAAGAAGAAGCCGACGCGTCCTGCCCTCACGGCGGTGAAGAACGGGGAGCCGGTGCCGTTCCCGCTGACCGTGTTCCTGGCCACCTGGGACGACATGGCCGAATGGTGGACCCACTACGACCCGGCCGAGGTCGGCCGAGCACTCACTGCCGAGCAATGGGAGCGGTTCGAGGAGACCATCACCGGAACCGTCGCGTTCACCGACGCCGCCCGCACCGCGCGGCAGGACCGGGCCGAGCACATCGCCTGAACCCGGTGACGGGTCGCGCACCTTCCTGGCAACCACGCATCCGTTGTTGCCGTCTGGGAAGGACCCCTGTTCATGGACCCCGCCACGCCTGACGACCGTCGTCGTCGCCTGCTGATCGCCGCCGCCGGCGGCCTCGTCCTGCTCCTGCTCGTCGGGGTTGGCATCTACGGACTCGTCCGCGGCCCCGCCGCTCCGACCGACCCGGCACCGAACGAACGACCCTCCACGTCCTCGCCCACGACGCCAGAGCCGACGCCGGGCGCAGAGCTGGCATCGTTGGATCAGGGTCTTGGGCCGGAGGCATTCGCCCAGCAGGTTGCGCAGGCGTTGTTCACGTGGGACACGACGACCGGGCGCTCTCCGTCGGATTACGCGCAGGTGCTCGCGGACGCCGCGCACGGCAGCGAGGCCGACGCCTTCGTCGGTGACGTGCGCGCCTACCTCCCCACGAACGATGCGTGGGCGCAGCTGCGCCAGTACGCGACCCGCCAGTGGCTGACCATCGACGAAGTGTTCATCCCGGAGGGGTGGGAGACCGCCGTTGACCAGGCCGCCCCCGGTCAGATACCGGCTGGCGCGGTCGCCTACACGATCGAGGGAACCCGGCACCGGGACGGCATCTCGGGCACCGAGCCCGTCGAAGCATCCCGCCCGGTCTCCTTCACCGTGTTCCTGGTCTGCACACCACCGACACCCGGTCGTAGCGCGGGATCAGGGTCGTGTGAGGTGCTGCGGCTCTCCCAGCTCGACAACCCGCTGCGCTGAGCCGGGGTGATCTGCCGTGAAGAAGCTCGCGCTCCTCGCCCTCACCCTGCTGCTTCTCGGGCCTTCCACAGCATTGCTGGGCGTCGCCACGCTCGGCGGCACGTCGGCGACCGCCGCGGTCTGCACGCCCGGATTGCTGGCGGTCGGCCCGATCCCGGACTCGCTGACCGCCACGACCCGTAACGGGGAGAAGGTCACGCTGAACCGGCAACAGCTCGCCCACGCCGCGACGATCATCACCCTCGGCGGACAGACCGCCGGGGTCGGCCGCGAAGGGGTGCGCATCGCGCTCATAGCCGCGCTCACCGAGTCGACACTGCGGATGCTCGCAAACCCGAGCGCCTACCCCGAGTCGGCGAACTACCCCAACGACGGCAACGGCTCAGATCACGACAGCCTCGGGCTGTTCCAGATGCGCCCGGTCAGCGGCTGGGGCACGGTCGCGGAGCTCATGGACCCGGACTACCAGGCCCGTGCGTTCTACGGCGGCGAGTCCGGACCGAACTACCCATCGCCGCGGGGGCTGCTCGACATCCCCGGCTGGCAGCAGATGGACCCCGGCCAAGCCGCCCAAGCCGTCGAAGTCAGCGCGTATCCCGACAGGTATCAGAACTACCAGCCGGTCGCCGAAGCGATCCTCACCGCCCTCACCCGCCCCGCACCCTCCGGCAACGGAAGCGGGGACGAGACGCCGGTCGTGCCCGAGACGACCGGGATCGTGTTCCCGCTTCCCGAGGGCACCTGGGTCAGAACGAGCCCCTTCGGATGGCGCAGCGACCCGATCACCGGGGAACGCCGCTTCCACGCCGGCAGCGACTTCGCCGCCCCCGACGGCACCCCGATCTACGCCGTCGCAGACGGCGTCGTCGTCCAAGCCAGTTACACGGATTCCGGGGGCGGCGTCATCGTAATCGAGCACACCGTCCGCGGCCAGCGAGTCGCGTCGAGGTACGTGCACATGTGGCAGCAGGGCATCCACGTCGCCGAAGGTGACACCGTGACCGCGGGCCAGCACATCGGCGACGTCGGCTCCTCCGGCCACTCCACCGGCCCGCACCTGCACCTGCAAATCCACCCCGGCGGCGCAGGCGCCGATGCGGTGGACTCCGACGCCTGGCTGACCGAGCACGGCGCCGAGGGCATCACCGGCGGGGAGGCCGCACCCGCTACCTGCACCACCGGGGGTGCGTGATGGACGTGTTCCCCGACTTCGGCAGCGT
>JALZDD010000797.1 GCA_030862715.1 Actinomycetota bacterium
ACACGCCGAGAGGGTGAACCACAGCCGTGTAGTTCGGCGCGTTAGGGTGTGGTCAGATGCAGACGACACCGGGGGACGAGGAATGAGCGCTGTCAACGTGCAGGTCACAGGCCCAGGCGAGGACCCCTCGAGCCTCAGCGAGCGAGACAAGCAGATCCTTGACTTCGAGCGGCAGTGGTGGAAGTACGCCGGAGCCAAGGAAGCCGCCGTGCGCGAGGCGTTCAACATGTCCGCCACCCGTTACTACCAGGTGCTCAACGCCCTCATCGACAAGCCGGAGGCCCTCGAGGCCGACCCACTGCTGGTCCGCCGCCTGCGACGGCTCCGCGCGGCCCGGCAGCGTCAGCGCTCGGCGAGACGGCTCGGCTTCGAGGTCTGAATGAGGGTACGTCCTTCGAAGGGTGAGCGTGGCGTCGCGCTCCCCACACCCGTCATCGCGCTGAGCGTGGTGGCCGTGGTCGCCGCGGTGATCATCTTCTGGATCACCGGGGGCGACGGAGGCGAGGGCAAGGAGATCGCCCAGGCCGGTGGCAGTCCCTCGGCCTCGGCGTCGGCCTCCCCGAAGGCAGCCAAGGCCGAGGAGAAGAAGCCGCCGAAGGCCGAGCCTTCGCCCGTCGACCGCGCCAAGGTCAGCGTCGAGGTCTACAACCAGTCGAACATCGCCGGCCTGGCCGGCGACGTCGCGGCGAAGGCGACCACGGTCGGCTGGAACGTCGTCGGCGAGGACAACTGGATGGGTTCCGTCCCGGAGAACACCGTCTACTACCCGAACGAGATGAAGCGCGAGGGCCAGCAGCTCGCCGATGACCTCGGCATCAAACGCACCCATCTGCTGGTCGAGGGCTCGATGAAGGGCGACCGGCTGACGGTGGTTCTGACCGGGGCCCTCTGAGGCTTTCCGGCCGTTCTCGACGGTGTGTGATCTGCCACACGGCGATGCCCTCCCGGTCGGCTGGAGATGGTTGCCGTGTCACAGTTGAGGCATGGCCGACCTCCAGCCTGATGGCAACGCAGGAGAGCAGAAGTACGCCGCGATCGCGGCTGCTGCCGCCGAGACCCTCGTCGGTCTCGACTTCGACGGGACGCTCTCCCCGATCGTCGAGGACCCGGCTGCGGCTCGGATCCATCCGGACGCGGCCTCGGTCCTGATCGCGCTCGCGTCCCGGGTGAAGGCGCTGGCCATCGTCACCGGCCGACCGGCCGGACAGGTCGTCGAGCTCGGCGGGCTGGCCGCGATCGCCGACGCGCTCGCCGAGCTGGGCAAGGAGCTGTACGTCTTCGGGCAGTACGGGAACGAGCGCTGGAGCGGCGCCGACCGGGTCGTCGTCGGCCCGCCGCCGCCCGAGGGCCTGGCCGCCTTCGAGGCGGCGCTGCCGGAGGTGCTCTCCGCCCACGGGGCGCAGGACGCCTACATCGAGGAGAAGGGTCTCGCCGTCGGTGTCCACACCCGCCGGTTCCCCGACCCCGACGGCCTCGCCGCGCGCCTGCTCCCGCCGCTGACCGAGCTGGCCGGCGAGCACGGGCTGGTGATCGAGCCCGGCAAGCAGGTCATCGAGGTGCGAGCCCCCGGCATGCACAAGGGCCACGCGATCGACACGCTGATCTCGAAGGTCTCGCCCGGCGCGATCCTGTTCGGCGGTGACGACCTGGGTGACATCGAGGCGTTCGAGGCCGTGAGGGCCTGGGGAAAGACCACGGGGTCGGCGACGCTGCTCGTCTACTCCCACGCCGGGCCCGACCGGGGTCCGCTCGCGGACCTTGCCGATCTCGAGGTGCAGGGGCCGGACGGTGTGCTGGAGCTGCTGCGTGAGCTGACCGACGACGCCGTCCGCTGACAGCGAACACGATAACCGGAGGGAACATCCGGTTGCTCCCAGAAGTTGAGCCAATATCACTCAACTCTTCTAGGAGGGTCCGCAATGGACAAGCTTCCTGTGCTGTTCGTCTCGGATGCCGTGGTCCTGCCGGGGATGGTCGTGCCCATCGAGCTCGACGAGGCGGCGCAGGCTGCCATCGACGCCGCCCGAGCCGGCTCGGAGAGCCGGCTGCTGGTCGCGCCGCGGCTCGGGGACCGGTATGCGACGTACGGCGCTGTCGCCACGATCGAGCGCGTCGGCCGGTTCCGGGGCGGTGAGCCCGCTGCGGTGCTGAGGGCCGTCGGCCGCGCGAAGATCGGCTCCGGCGTGACCGGGCCCGGTGCTGCGCTGTGGGTCGAGGTCGAGACCGCCGACGAGACCACGACGGAGCACGCGAAGGAGCTGGCCGAGGAATACAAGCGGCTGGTCGTCGCGGTGCTCCAGCGTCGCGAGGCGTGGCCGGTCATCGACCAGGTCAACCGGCTCACCGAGCCATCCGAGATCGCCGACACCGCCGGCTACGCGCCCTACCTCGACGACGAGGCGAAGCGTGAGCTGCTGGAGACGCCTGACGTCACCGAGCGTCTCGAGAAGGTGATCGCCTGGGCCAAGGAGTACATCGCGGAGTCCGAGGTCAGCGACAAGATCGCCGAGGACGTACGCGAGGGCATGGAGAAGACGCAGCGGGAGTTCCTGCTGCGCCAGCAGCTCGCCGCGATCCGCAAGGAGCTCGGCGAGGGTGAGCCCGAGGGCTCCGACGACTACCGGGCCAGGGTCGAGGCGGCCGACCTCCCCGAGGCCGTACGCGAGGCCGCGCTGCGCGAGGTCGACAAGCTTGAGCGTGGTTCCGAGCAGAACCCCGAGACCGCCTGGATCCGCACCTGGCTGGACACGGTGCTGGAGCTGCCGTGGTCGGTCCGGACCGAGGACTCGACTGACGTGGTCGCGGCTCGTGAGGTGCTCGACGCCGACCACCACGGCCTCGAGGAGGTCAAGGACCGGATCGTGGAGTACCTGGCTGTTCGGACCCGACGTGCCGAGCGTGGCCTGCAGGTCATCGGCGGCCGTGGATCCGGTGCCGTGGTGCTGCTCGCCGGTCCGCCAGGAGTCGGCAAGACCTCGCTCGGTGAGTCGGTCGCGCGCTCGCTCGGACGGAAGTTCGTCCGGGTCGCGCTGGGCGGCGTCCGCGACGAGGCCGAGATCCGCGGTCACCGGCGCACCTACGTCGGCGCACTGCCGGGCCGGATCGTGCGGGCAATCAAGGAGGCCGGCTCGATGAACCCGGTCGTGCTCCTCGATGAGGTCGACAAGGTCGGCTCGGACTATCGGGGCGACCCTGCCGCCGCGCTGCTGGAGGTGCTCGACCCGGCGCAGAACCACACCTTCCGCGACCACTACCTCGAGCTCGATCTGGACCTCTCCGACGTCCTGTTCATCGCTACCGCCAACGTGGTCGAGCAGATCCCGTCGGCTCTGCTGGACCGGATGGAGCTGGTCACGATCGACGGCTACACCGAGGACGACAAGGTCGCCATCGCTCGCGACTTCCTGCTGCCCCGGCAGCTCGAGCGGGCCGCGGTGACCTCGGAGGAGGCCACGGTCACCGACGACGCCCTGCGCGAGCTGGCCGCGAACTACACCCGCGAGGCGGGCGTACGCCAGCTCGAGCGACTCATCGCCAAGGCGCTGCGCAAGGCGGCGACGCGGCTGGCGACCGGGACGGAGCACGTCGAGATCGGCCTGGACAACCTCAAGGACCTGGTCGGAAGGCCGCGGTTCACGCCGGAGTCGGCGGAGCGTACCTCTGTCCCGGGGGT
>JALZDD010000798.1 GCA_030862715.1 Actinomycetota bacterium
TCCGGATCGCCAGGACCACGCCCCGGCGGAACGTACGCGGCGTCGGGTCGCGCAGCCACAGCGCGGCCAGCACGCAGGCACCCAGCACGAGCACCGCCACCAGGCCGGTCGAGCGGAAGCTGGCCGCAGCGACGCCGGCGACCGTCGCCCAGATCAGCCGGTCCCGGGTGACGCCCTCGCGGACCATCCGGAAGCCGAGCAGCAGAGTCAGCGAGGCGGCGACCGTGCCCCAGCCGTCGTTGTAGATCGCGCCGCCGTCGTAGGTCACCGCGCCACAGCCGAGCACCATCGCCGCGGCGAGCACCGGGACCACGCGTCGTCTGGGCACGAGCTCGCGTGCGAGCAGCCCGACCAGGATGATGCTCAGCGCGTAGCCGAGCGCGTTGAGCAGCCGCATCCCCAGCAGCGTCACCCCGACGTTGCCGACGGCGTCGCCCAGCCAGACCAGCGGCAGGCTCATCACGTAGAACAGCGGCGGGTGGTTGGCGACCCAGATGTCGCGGCGCGGCTCGTCGAGGCCGAAGAGCGCCTCGGCGAACTGGGGATAGCGCACCGGATCGGCCGGGGTGTTGGTGTCGATCGTGGGCAGGACGCCCTGGGACAGGACGATGGCGTAGGCGGCATGCTGCTTCTCGTCGGCCTTCAGCAGCGGCGGCATCCCGATCGCGTACTGCGCGCTCATCGCGAACCCGAGCACCCCGAGCAGGAGCAGGCAAACGGTCACCTGGGACAGCGAGCGCGTAGGCGTGAGCACCTCGACAAGCTAGTGGGCCCAGATGCCGTCCAGCCGCCGTCGCGGTTTGCGGTCAGGTGACGAGTCGGCGAACTGTGCGTGGTGCCTGCGGTCGCTGTCCTCAGTCGACGACCATCGAGGATCCGGCGGCGACCTGCTCCCGGGTCGTACGCCGCCGCACATCGCGCCGGTGACGCCAGATCTGCACCACACCGAGGCCCCAGAACAGGTACTGCACCGACATCGCCCAGCGGAACGCCTCCGGCGTGTAGGAGGTCGAGGCCCCCGGCGTACGCCAGTCGAGGATCCAGCCGACCAGCACGATCACGAGCAGCGCGGCGACGAAGCCGCCCTGGTTGATGATCCCGCTGGCGCTCGCCATCCGCGCGGGCGGGTTGCTGGTGCGGCCGACGTCGAAGCCGATCATCGAGGCCGGTCCGCCGATACCGACCACGGCCATCAGGAGCAGCAGCACCGGCAGCGGCGCCTCTCCCGGCCAGGCGAGCACGAGCGTCCACACCGATGCCAGCGCGGCGATCATCGTCAGCGCCACCGTCGAGCGGTGCCACGGGTGGCGTCCGGCGAGGATGCCCATCACCGGGCCCGCGGCGAGGGCGGCGACGACGGTGACCGAGAGCAGGGTGCCGGCAAGCGTGTCGGAGAGCCCTTCCGCGGTCACCAGGAACGGGAAGCCCCACAGCAGCCCCATCAGGTGGGAGCTGAACGGGGTGGAGAAGTGGATCCAGAAACCGAGGCGCGTGCCCGGCTGGTACCAGGACGCCTTCAGGCTCCGGCCGAGCTCGCGCGGCTTGAGGGAGCTGCCTCGGCGGTGCCGGTCACCGGGGCCGTCGTGGACGAAGAGACGCAGCAGCACGAGAAGCACCGGGCCGATCAGCGCTGCCGTGAGATAGGCCCTGGTCCACCCGAGCTGGCCGAGCGCCCACGTCATCGGGACCGCCGCCGCGATCGCACCCAGCTGTCCGACGGTGCCGGTCAGCTGGCTGACCAGCGGCACCCTGCGGGCCGGGAACCAGGACGGCACCAGCCGCAGTACGCAGATGAACGTCATCGCGTCGCCCATCCCCACGAACGTACGCGCGAGCAGCGCCAGCGGATAGGAGTCCGCGAACGCGAAACCTGCCTGAGCGACCGCCAGGATCAGGGCGCCGGCGGAAAGCACCGTACGCGACCCGAACCGGTCGACCAGCAGCCCGACCGGCACCTGCATGAGGGCATAGACCAGCAGCTGCAGCATGACGAAGGTCGCCAGCTGGCTGGCGCCGATCCCGAACCGCTCGGTGGCCACCAGACCGGCGACCGCGAGGCTGCTGCGGTGGAAGACCGCCAGGCCATAGACCGCGAGGGCGATACCCCACACGAGCCATGAGCGTGCGGACGACTGGGGATCTTCGTGGCTCACAGAGAGAGGTTACGGCGCCTTCGAGGTCGTCGAGATGCCGGTGGTCTCCCGTGGACGGCCGGAGGCGACCTCGGTCACAGACCCGGTCGCCACGTGCGCGGCGAAGGTGCGCGGAGTGTCGAACGTGCCCGGCCGCATCCGTCGGCGCAGCTCCGTGGCGACGTACGCGGCGACCGCGAACATCACCAGGTCGGCCGCCACCAGGGCGACGAGCGCGAAGGTGCTGCTGACCGGCCCGTCGACGTACTGCTCGGTGTCGAGGTGACAGACCAGGCCGACGACCATGAAGGCCAGCGAGACACCCAGACCGATGCGCAGGTCGCGCGCCTCGTCGAGCGCGGTCACGCCGGTTCGCGAGCCGGTCGGGACCCGCAGCGGCAGAAGCCGCCCCAAGCGCAGTGCGGCGATCCCGGCACCGGCGGCGAGGAAGGGCAGGAACGGGACCGCGTAGCGAGCGTGGATCCAGCCACCGCCGGCGATGAACCCGGCGACGTTGATCAGGATCAGCAGGCAGTAGCCGCCCAGGAGCGCCCAGATGGCGAGGTCCTGGCGGTGCTGCATCGTGCTCTGCGGGGCGAGATGGATGCGCCGCAGGACTCCCGTGCGGCGAGGGTTGGCCTTCGCGGCGGCATCGAGCACCAGGCCGACCAAGGTGAGCGTGAGCACGATGACGGCCGCCTGGCTCCAGGTGTTGGCGATGTTGCCGTCGGTCCACAGGCTGCCGAGCAGGTGGCCGTAGAACTCGGGGTTGACCAGCTGGAACAGGGTGGTGCCGTTGGGCTCGCGGCCGAACTTCTCGAAGAGCGAGCCCGACGCGGTCGGGTCGCCGTAGAGCTGGATGTTGCGCACGTAGAACCAGCCGAACACGACCACCGGCGCCATGCCGATGCACGCCGCGATCCCGACGGCGCGCCAGAAAGTCCCGCGCAGGAACGTACGCAGCGACGGCTCCCGCAGCCACATCGCCACCAGCACGCAGGCGCCGAGGAAGAGGACCGCGACCAGGCCGGTCGAGCGGAACCCGGCGGCCGCGACGCCAACCGCGGCCGCGGCGATCAGGCGCTCGCGCGTCACGCCCTGGCGGATCATCCGGAACCCGAGGTAGAGCGTCATGAACGCCGCCGCCGAGGACCAGCCGTCGTTGTAGATCCCGCCGCCCACGAAGGTCATCGCGCCGCAGCCGATGCACATCGCCGAGGCGATCACCGGCACCGCCGGACGTCGTGGCACCAGCTCGCGCGCCAGCAGGCCGACCACGATCGTGGTCAGGGCGAACCCGAGCGCATTGAGCAGACGCATCCCGAGCAGCGTCAGGCCCGGCGAGCCGACCGCGTCGCCGAGCCAGACGAGCGGCAGGCTCATCGCGTAGAAGAGCGGCGGGTGGTTGGCGACCCAGATGTCGCGGTGGGCCTCGTCGGCCCCGAAGAGGCTCTCGGCCAGCTGCGGGTAGCGCGCCGGGTCGTCGGGAATGTCGGTGTCGATCGTAGGCAGCGTCCCCTGCGACAGCGCCACCGCGTACGCCGCGTGGGCCCGCTCGTCGGCCTTGAACAGGGCCGGCATCGCGATCGCCACCTGGGCGCTCATCGCGAAGCCGAGCACACCCAGCAGCAGGACGCAGATCGTGGATTGGGACATCGAGACCCGTGGAACAGTCACGTACACGACGTTAACCGCCGAAACTGACGGGACACACGAGCCACGGCTCACGCGGGGTGAACAGCACGCGACGCGCGGGTGAGCGAAGGTTGACGCAAAACTCGGTCGCTTCGGCCGCTGGCGGGTCGATAGCGTCCGGAGGTGTCATGACTACTTCACCGCGGTCGCTGCCGCACCACATCGCCATGGTCGCCTCCCCCGCGATCAGCCACATCCTGCCCAGTCTGGAGCTGATCAAGGAGCTGGTCGCGCGCGGCCACCGGGTCACGTACGCAACCCACGAGTCGATGTCCGACGCGATCAAGCCGACCGGGGCCGAGCTGGTTCCGGTGCCGACGGTGCTGCCGGTCGAGGACCGGCTGTGGCCCGAGGACCCGGTCGCCGGGATGGGCATCTTCCTCGACGACGCCATCCAGGTGCTCCCGCACCTGGAGTCGTTCTACGGCGCCGAGCCGGCCGACCTCTACCTCTACGACATCGGCGGCTATGCCGCCCGGGCCCTCGCGGAGAAGCAACAGCGTCCGTTCGTGCAGCTCTCGCCGACGTTCGTCGCCTGGGAGGGGTACGCCGAGGAGGTCGGTGCGCAGGTGCGGCAGCTGCCGGGCTACGACGACTACCTGGACCGGTTCGGGGCCTGGCTCGCGGACGCCGGGGCAAGCACTCCTGACCCGGAGGCGTTCGCCGGGGCTCCGAGCCGGGCGCTCGCCCTCATCCCGAAGGCGATGCAGCCCAACGCGGACAAGGTCGACGAGGAGGTCGTCACCTTCGTCGGACCGTGCTTCGCGCTCGACTCAGAGGAGACCTGGACCCGCCCCGCCGGTGCCGATCACGTCCTGCTGGTCTCCCTCGGCTCGGCCTACACCGCCGACATCGCCTTCTTCCGCGCCTGCGTCGATGCGTACGCATCCCTCCCCGTCTGGCACGTCGTGATGTCGATCGGCACCCAGCTCGACCCGGCCGATCTCGGTGAGCTCCCCGGCAACGTCGAGGTCCACTCCTGGCTGCCCCAGCGCGCGGTCCTCGCCCAAGCCGACGCGTTCGTCACCCACGCCGGGATGGGTGGGAGCAGCGAGGGTCTGATGGCGGGCGTCCCCATGGTCGCGGTCCCGCAGGCGGTCGACCAGTTCATGAACGCCGACCGTCTCGTCGAGCTCGGCGTCGCCCGGCGGATCGACAACGAGGATGTCACTGCCGCTGCGCTGCGTACGGCATTGCTCGAGCTCCTCGACGACCCCGAGCGCGCCGCGCGCTCGGCTCAGCTGCGCGCCGACGCGATCGCCGAGGGTGGCACCCTCCGCGCTGCCGATCTGATCGAGGGCATGCTCGGCTAGCTTCAGCGTTTCGGGGAACTGTGTCGCGGAGCGACTGCTTCGTCGCCAGCGCGCTCGCTTCGCTCGCGCGCAGCTCCTCGTTCGTCGGGGGTCGGCGTAAACCCAGAGGGCGCC
>JALZDD010000844.1 GCA_030862715.1 Actinomycetota bacterium
CCCCCTTCGGGGATGAGCGTCTAGCTGGTTACGCGAGCGGCGATCGCGTCGCCGACCTCGGAGGTCGTACGTGGCTCGGTTCCGCGCTCGGAGAGGTCGGCGAGCACGGCGGCGTCGATGGTGGCGGCAGCCTCGGGGTGACCGAGGTGCTCGAGCAGAAGGGCCCCGGACAGGATGGCCGCGGTGGGGTCCGCCTTCTGCTGGCCGGCGATGTCGGGGGCGGAGCCGTGGACGGGCTCGAACATCGAGGGGAACTCCCGGGAGGAGTTGATGTTGCCGGAGGCGGCCAGGCCGATTCCGCCGGTGATGGCAGCGGCGAGGTCGGTGATGATGTCGCCGAAGATGTTGTCGGTGACGATCACGTCGAAGCGGGCCGGGTCGGTGGCGAGGAAGATCATCACCGCGTCGATGTGGAGGTAGTCCACGGTGACGTCGGGGAACTCCTCGGCGACCTGCTGGGTGATCCGCCACCACAGCGAGCCGGCGTTGACGAGCACGTTGGTCTTGTGAACCAGGGTCAGCTTCTTGCGCGGGCGCGCCTGGGCACGGGCGAAGGCGTCGCGTACGACCCGCTCCACGCCGTAGGCGGTGTTGACCGAGGTCTCGGTGGCGACCTCGTGCGGGGTTCCGACCCGCATCGCGCCACCGTTGCCGGTGTAGAGACCCTCGGTGCCCTCGCGCACCACGACGAAGTCGATCTCGCCCTTGTCGAGCACGGCCGGCGACAGCGGGGAGATCGCCCCCGGGAAGAGTCGCGACGGGCGCAGGTTGACGTAGTGGTCGAGCTCGAAGCGGAGCTTGAGCAGCAGCCCGCGCTCCAGGATGCCGGGAGGCAGGTTCGGGTCGTTCGGCTTGCCGCCGATCGCGCCGAGCAGGATCGCGTCCTGCTCCTTGATCTCGGCGAGAACGGACTCGGGAAGGACCTCGCCGGTGGCGAGATAGCGCTCGGCGCCGAGATCGTAGCGGGTCTGCTCGAACTTCACCGGAGAGGCGATCTCGAGCACCTTCAGCGCCTCGGCGGTCACCTCCGGTCCGATGCCGTCGCCGGGGATCACTGCGAGGTTGGTCGTAGACATACGGCGAGACTAGTTGTCGTCGGGCAGCTGGCCGCCGTTGTCCCGCAGGTCGAGCGCCTGCTGCACCGCGGCGATGGTGTTCTCGACGCTGTGCGGGTTGTCGGGGTCGTGGCTCGCCGGGCCCCACTCGCGGCTCCACTTGTTGTGGTCGGCAGGGCTCTCGGGATACATCGCGTACATGGGCTTCTTCCTTCACACTTCGGGTAATCAGAGGGTGTGGGAGAGAAGCCGGGGTCTTTTAGAAGACGGAAGCCACCGCGACGAGGTGGCTTCTCCTGCGGTCGTTACCGCTGGGCCCCGTCGCGGCACTCGAGTACGAGAAAAATGCTCCGCATGGTGTTCTGACGGTAACCCGGCAGACGCCTCGAATGAGCAGATCTGGACGAATGGTCCGCCATCCGAGACACCCGTGCGCGCGCTCACACGCGATATCGGGAAGACTGGCCTTGTGAGTGCACCCCCAGAGCTTCCGGACATCGTGACCCGCGCCTTCGACGTCTCGCGTCGCGCGGGCTATGTGTCGTTCTGCCGCAACGAGACCGGACGGCTGCTGGCGACTCTGGCGGCCACCCGGAGCGGCACGATGGCCGAGTTCGGCACCGGGTGCGGGGTCGGCACCGCCTGGCTGCGAAGCGGCGTACGCGGCGAGGCCGCCCAGATCGTCTCCGCCGAGCTCGACGAGCATCTCGCCAAGGAGGCCGCCGAGATCTTCGCCGACGACGCGCAGGTCGAGGTCATCGCCGCCGACTGGGGCATCCTGCGCGACCGCGGCCCGTTCGCGCTGCTCTTCCTCGACGCCGAGACCCCCGGCGGGGTCTCCCCCGACCAGCTCTCCGACCTGGTCGAGGAGGGCGGCATCGTCGTCATCGACGACCTCATCCCCACCGACCTGTGGCCGCCGATCGTCTACGGCCGGGTCGACAGCCTGCGCGAGTCCTGGCTCACCGACGAGCGCTTCACCACCGTCGAGGTCATGGTCGCCGCCGACACCAGCGTCCTGCTCGCCACCAAGCGCTAGGCCGCTTCGGCCCGGCGGCTCAGATCGCGCAGCCGTCGGGACCGCAGGCGTCGCCCTCGCCGACGAGCGTGAGCGTCGGCTTGGTCTCGGCGTGCACCTTCTCCAGGAGCTGGCTGAACAGGTCGGTCGGCTGGGCGCCGGAGACGCCGTACTTCCCCTCGACGACGTAGAACGGCACCCCGGTCGCGCCGTAGGCGCGGGCCTGGTCGATGTCGGCCTGCACGTCGCCGGCGAACTCGTCGCTCGCGAGCACCTCGTCCACCCGGCCGACGTCGAGACCGATCTTCACCGCGGCCTGCTTCAGGACGGCGTGGTCGCCCATCGACTCACCGCGGGTGAAGTACGCCGCGAGCAGCTCCTCCTTGAGCACGGCCTGCTTGCCCTCGGACTTGGCCAGGTGGAGCAGCCGGTGGGCGTCGATGGTGCGCGCGTGCGGGGTGTCCTCGTGGCGGAACTCGAGACCGGCTGCGGCGGCGGGCACGTTGGCCTGCTTCATCATCTCGCGGGCCTGGTCGACCGAGGCGCCGAACTTCTTCGCCAGGGCCTCGACCGTGGTCTCGACCAGCACCTGCGGCGCGCTCGGGTCGAGCTCGAAGGAGTGGTAGACGATCTCGACGTCGTCGCTGTGCTCGAACCGCTCGAGGGCTTCCTCGAGGTGGCGCTTGCCGATGTAGCACCAGGGACAGACGACATCGGACCAGACATCAATACGCATGCCCTGAGAACGTTTCGTCCGGTACGAAACATTCCGCAGCGGACCGCTGTGCCTAATGAGCAGGGCCCTGAGACGGT
>JALZDD010000850.1 GCA_030862715.1 Actinomycetota bacterium
GGCCACGAAGTCGAGCTTGTCCAGGACCGCGGGCGGGATGACGAAGGGATACAGGTCGTCGTGGCCCATGGACCGGTTGATGACGTTCAGCGCGGCCGAGAGGGGCACCCAGATGTCGGTGACGACCTGACGGAACGGCATCTCGGCGGGCACCGGATCGGTGAGCCCGTACGCCGCCGCGGACCCGAGCGTGTCGCGGATGTGCAGGTAGTGGGCCCAGGTCTCGGCGAAGTCCTCGAAGGGGTGCATGGTGGCGTAGGTCGAGATGTAGCTCTCGGTCCAGCCCGCGGGCGGTCCTTCGGAGTAATGGCGCTGGAGCGACTCCTCGTAGGAGACGGACTCGTCGCCGAAGACCTCGGTGCACCGCTCCATCAGCTCAGGGCCGCGGACCAGCTGCCACTCGTAGTAGTGGCCGACCTCGTGGCGGAAGTGGCCCAGCAGGGTGCGGTAGGGCTCGTCGAGCGTCGCTCGGACGTGCTCGCGGTAGGCGTCGTCGGACTCGGCCAGGTCGATCGTGATCACGCCGCCGTCGTGTCCGATGACCACGTCGGGCGTGGCCGCGACGCCGTCGCTGGCCAGCAGGTCGAAGGTGAGCCCCTCGGCGGGGTCCTCGGCCTGGGTGCGGATCTCCAGACCGAGGGTGTCGAGCTCGACCACGAGATGACGTTTCGCCTGCTCAGCGAGGGAGTACTGCTGCTGGACGAACTCGGGCGCGGCGTCGTTGGGGCGGGTGCGGGTCAGCTCGCAGGCGAAGCAGATCCCGCCCTCGATGCGGGCCAGCCAGGTGCATCCCGTCTCCAGCGTGTTGGCGCAGACCCACCAGATGTAGCCGTCGCTGTCGACGTACCTGCCCTCGGGTGAGACCGGGACGATCTCGCGCTCCTCGCGGGAGTAGGCGAGCCGAGTGCCGCACGAGACGCACGCCGAGTTCTCGAAGTAGAGGCGGTTGCCGCACTCCCGACAGCTGAACGCTTCCATGCCCTCAATCATCGGCCTTCTCAGGCCGTCCCCCAGCTCTCGACGCGCCACTCGCCGTCCTCGCGGACGAGGACCACGACCATCGACTCGTCCGGGACGGAGCCGTCCTCGGCGGTGTAGGAGACCCTGACGGTGACCTGGGCGGCGTCGCCGTACATCTCGGGCTCGCCGAAGACCATGTCCCGGTTCACCGCGCGGGGATTGGGGTCGGCGTAGGTCCGCTTCCCTTCGGCGGCGTCGATCATCGCGCTGGCGCCACCGCCGTCGAGTAGCTCGTCGCCCTCGTCGGAGGCCAGCTCGTAGAGGGTGGTGACCGAGGTGGTCTCCATGAACTCGCGGGTGACTTCGGCCGGGGTCGAGCCGCGCGCCAGCAGCCAGAGCGTGAGCGCGGTGAGAGCCGCGGCGACCACCAGCACTCCGGAGATGCGTACTCCGCGACGCCAGCGGCTGCCGCGGGTCACGATGCTCGCCCGCTGCGGAGGCTGTCCCACGAGCAACACGGTAACTTCACTCCTGCTGGTCGGGGGCCACATCGACCGAGACGGTCAAGGTCGAGGTGGTGGCTTCGGTGTAGATGACCCCCTTCACAGGAGGCACATCGGCATAGTCACGTCCCCAGGCGACGCTCACGTAGCGATCGTCGGCCCTGGCGTCGTTCGTCGGATCGAGGGCGAGCCACTGGCCCGTCCCCGCGCCGTTGAGGTCCGCCCCGTAGTAGGGCAGCCACACCTCCACCCAGGCATGGGAGGCATCGGCTCCGACGAGCCGCGGCTTCCCCGGCGGAGGGGTGGTGGCGAGGTAGCCGGAAACATAGCGGGCCGCGAGCCCGTGCGCTCGAAAACAGGCCAACATCAGGTGAGCGAAATCCTGGCAGACACCACCCTTGGCCTCGAAGATCTCCGGGATCGTCGAGGTGACGGTCGTGGCCGTGTCGTCGTAGTCGAACCCGGCATGGATCCGATGCATCAGATCCTCCGCCGCCTCCACGATCCCGCGCCCCTCCGTCAGGGAGACGGCACCGAAGTCGTACGCCTCCTGGGTGTGCTCCACGAGCGGCGAAGCCACTGCCAGGTCGGCCGCCCGCCAAGCGCCCGGAAGAGTCGGGTCCACCAGCGGCCGCGCCCGCTGCCACGGCTGGTCGAAGCTCGTCTCGTCATAGACCGGCGTGCTGACGTCGACCTCAGAGGCAGCCGAGATCTCGAGCAGCCGATGCGGCTCGAGCACCTGGAAGTACGTCACGGTGTTGCCGTAGAAGTCGACGTCGATCGACTGGTCGGCTGGGGCCGGAGTGATCCGCACGTCCGCCTTCTCGACATGCTGGTGAGGCAGCTCCCGCGGGGTCACGTTGGCGATCCCGAACGAGTTCGTCACGTCCTCGTCGTAGGAGTACGTCGTGGTGTGGGTGACGGTGTATCTCATCCGCGGACCGCCGGGAGGGCGTTGAGGGGCTGGGGGGCGGGGCCGGTGGCGAAGTGGACGTCGCTGATGGCGTCGGCGAGGCGGACGAGCTGGGCCTGGACCTGGTCGAGGAAGGACTCCAGGTTGGGGCGGCCG
>JALZDD010000866.1 GCA_030862715.1 Actinomycetota bacterium
GATCCTGAGAGGCGTGACCACGACCTCAGCCGAACCTGTCCGGGTGCTGCTCGTCGACGACGAGCCGGACGTGCGCACGAGCCTGAAGGGCGGGCTCGCCTTCGAGGGGTACGCCGTGACCACCGCCGCAGACGGTGGCGAAGCGCTCGGGCGTCTCTCCGAGGACGTACCCGACCTGGTGATCCTCGACATCGGGCTGCCCCACATCGACGGCCTGGAGGTGTGCCGGCGGGTGCGCTCGCGGCATCTCGACGTACCGATCCTCCTGCTCACCGCCCGCGACGGCACCGAGGAGCGGGTGACCGGACTCGATGCCGGGGCCGACGACTACCTGGTGAAGCCGTTCGCCCTCGAGGAGCTGCTGGCCAGGATGCGTGCGCTGCTGCGCCGCCGGGCCGGCGCCGGGGACAGGCTGCTCCGCTTCGCCGGGATCGTCGCCGAACCCGCTCTGCGCGAGGTCACCGTGGACGAGCGCCGCGTGGACCTGACCCGCACCGAGTACGACCTGCTCGAGCTCTTCCTGCAGAACCCGCGCCGGGTGCTCTCCCGCGACACCATCCTTCGCGAGGTCTGGGGCCTGGACTTCGACTCCGGCTCCAACACGCTCGACGTCTTCGTCGGCTGCCTGCGCCGCAAGACCGAGTCCGGCGGCGGGCCGCGCCTGATCCACAACGTACGCGGTGTCGGCTACGTCTTGAAGGAGCCGTCGTGAGGCAGTGGCCGATCCGGGCTCGGATCGCCCTGCTGTCCGCGGTGGTGGTGGCCCTGGCGATCGTGCTGGCCAGCGTCTTCGCGTGGACCGCGACCCGAGCCACCCTGCTGCGCCAGATCGACAGCTCGCTCGGTGACCGGCTGGTCATCCGGGGCGCGTTCGACGAGGACGGAAAACGGGTGACGGCGTTCAGCGACAGCCTGACCGAGCGAATGTGCGAGGGTCCGCCGGCCCTGCCGCCGGAGCTGGCGGCCGAGGACGCGCCGGTGCCGCAGGTGCAGCTGGTCAAGGGCGACGGGACGACATGCATGCTGGGGAAGCAGAAGCGGCTGATCGAGCCCAACGCCGAGGAGCGGGCGGTCGCCGAGTCCGGTCACGGCGAGGTCGTCCGTGACACCACCACCGACCAGGGCACCCGGGTCCGGGTGCTGACCAAGGCGGTCGAGCCCGGCCTCGCCGCCCAGTCGGTGCGCTCGCTGGAGGAGGTCGACGCGACCCTGCGCAGCCTGGCCGGGCTGCTCGGCCTGGCCAGCCTGCTGGGGGTGCTGTTCGCGGCGTTCGCCGGCATGCTGCTGGCCCGCTATCTGGTGGGCCCGATCGAGCGGTTGACCGCGGCCGCCGAGTACGTCGCCGCGACCGACGACCTCGACGTACCGCTCGACGTCGAGCGTGCCGAGGGCTCCCGCGACGAGGTGACCAGGCTGAGCGCCGCGTTCCGCGCCATGATGACCCGGCTGGCCGGCTCCCGGCGGCGCCAGCAGCAGCTGGTGGCCGACGCGGGGCACGAGCTGCGCACGCCGGTGACGAGCCTGCGCACCAACGTCGAATGGCTGATGCGGCTCGACGACAGCGGCCGGCCGCTGCCGCCCGAACAGCGACGCCGGGTGGCGCAGGCCGTGCTGGGCCAGGTCGAGGAGCTGGCCGACCTGGTCACCGAGCTGAGCCACATGGCCCGGGGCAACGGTGACAACGGCGATGACGTGGCGCCCGGTCCGGTCCAGGTCGACGAGGTCGTGCTGCGAGCCGTCGAACGCGCCCAGCGCCGGGACCCGTCGCGCCGTTTCGACCTCGACCTCGAGCCTCACCAGGTCACCGGGGACCCGGCAGCCCTGGAGCGAGCGGTGGTCAACCTCCTCGACAACGCGCTGAAGTTCTCCGACGGGCCGGTCTCGGTCGTGGTTAGAGACGAGGAGGTGTACGCCGCCGACCGCGGCCCCGGCCTCTCCGACGCCGAGGCGGCGCTCGCCTTCGAGCGCTTCTGGCGCGCCGAGACCGACCGCGAGCTGCCCGGCTCGGGCCTGGGTCTGGCGATCGTCGCCGAGGTCGCCGACCGCCACGGCGGCACGCCGTTCTTCCGTGCCCGAGAGGGCGGCGGGAGCGAGGTCGGCATCCGGTTCTCCGAGCGTCGCTGAACCTCTCCGAGTCTCTTCACGGACCTCTCAGGTTGCCCAGCGGAGACTCACAAAGCGGACTCCTAGCGTCGCCCTCATCCGATGGACGGATCCGAAGGACGGACGAGACGATCAGGAGGACCAGATGCGACGGATGACCGTGGCGATCGGTGCCGCGTTGTTGGCGATCACGCTGGCTGCGTGCGGCGGCGCCGACGACGGTGGCGTGGCCACCCTCAGCGACAAGGATGCCGACAGCTCTGCGAGCCCCTCGGCCGATGCCGAGGACGTCGAGCAGCAGTGGCTCGACTTCGCGGCCTGCATGCGGGAGAACGGCGTGGACATGCCCGACCCGGAGTTCACCGAGGACGGTGGGGTGCGGATCCAGGGGAAGGGAGGCAAGGGTGGGATGCCCGACCCTGAGGTGCGCGACAAGGCGATGAAGGCCTGCGAGGACAAGCGTCCCGAGGGTGGCATCGGAGGTGAGCGCGACCCCGAGCAGGTCCAGGAGATGCAGGACCGGGTGCTCGAGTTCGCTGCCTGCATGCGGGAGAACGGCGTGGACGTACCCGACCCGGACTTCAGCGGTGGCGGCGTCATGATGCGCATGCCCGAGGGCATCGACCCCGAGGACCCGAAGGTGCAGGCCGCCGAGAAGAAGTGTGCCGAGGAGTCCGGCATGGACGAGATGCGGAAGGGTCCCCAGTGAGCGCCCGCGCGCCCCGTCGCCGGGGCCGGACGGTGCTGACCGGCGCGGCCGTGCTGCTGGTGGTCGCCGGGCTCGGCGTCGTCGGCTTCGCGGGCTACACCCGCTTTCTCACCCCCGCCGAGGGTGCTGCGGAGGAGGCGCCGTCGAGGAGCACCGCGAGCGTCGAGCGGCGTACCCTCGCCGACGTCGAGCAGGTCAGCGGCACCTTGGAGTACGACGACTCCTTCGACGTCGTCAGCTCCGCCCAGGGCACGCTCACCGAGCTGCCGGAGGAGGGAAGCGTCCTCGAGCAGGGCGACGTGGCGTACCGCGTCGACGACGTGCCGGTCATCCTGCTCACCGGCGCCACCCCGATGTGGCGCCCGCTCGACCTGGGCTCCGAGGACGCCAAGGACGTACGCCTGCTCGAGCGCAACCTGAAGGAGATGGGCTACGACCCCGGCACCGTCGACAAGGACTTCACGGAGTCGAC
>JALZDD010000915.1 GCA_030862715.1 Actinomycetota bacterium
CGCCGGTCCTCGTAGGCGGGCTTCTCGGGCTCGGGGTCGAGGAGCAGCGGCTCCTCGCCGTGGAGCACCGCGGCCAGAGCGGCGGCGACGTCGACCTCGGGGATGTCGTGCTCCTCGACGTAGTGACGCACCACGTCGCGGAAGAACTCGATGCGCTCGCCCTCCTGCAGCGCGGCGGTGATGCCGTCGTCGAAGCGGGAGAGGCGGGTCGCGTTGACCTCGTCGACCGAGGGCAGCTGCATCTGCGCCGGCTGCGCCTTGGTGTGCTTCTCGATCGCGCGCAGCAGCCACCGCTCACGCGGGGTGACGAACGAGATCGCGTCGCCGGTGCGGCCCGCACGCCCGGTGCGGCCGATGCGGTGGACGTACGCCTCGACATCGGTCGGCAGGTCGTAGTTGACCACGTGCGAGATCCGCTCGACATCGAGACCACGAGCCGCGACGTCGGTCGCGACCAGGATGTCGAGCGAGCCGTCCTTGAGCTGGTTGACGGTCTTCTCGCGCTGGGCCTGGGCGATGTCGCCGTTGATCGCGGTCGCGGCGAAGCCACGCGCGCGCAGCTTCTCGGCCAGCGACTCGGTCTCGGACTTGGTGCGCGTGAAGACGATCATGCCCTCGAAGTTCTCGACCTCGAGGATGCGGGTGAGCGCGTCGACCTTCTGGGGGTAGGACACCATCAGGTAGCGCTGGGTGATGTTGGTGGCGGTCTGGGTCTTCGCCTTGACCGAGATCTCCTTCGCATCGCGAAGGTACTTCTTCGACAGCCGGCGGATCTGCGCGGGCATCGTCGCCGAGAAGAGCGCGACCTGCTTGTCCTCGGGAGTCTCGGCGAGGATGGTCTCGACGTCCTCCGCGAAGCCCATGTTGAGCATCTCGTCGGCCTCGTCGAGTACCAGGAAGCGCAGCTGGGAGAGGTCGAGCGTGCCCTTCTCCAGGTGGTCCATGATCCGGCCGGGGGTGCCGACGACGACGTGGACGCCGCGACGCAGCGCGGTCAGCTGCGGACCGTAGCCCTGGCCGCCGTAGACCGGCAGGATGCGTACGCCGTCGAGGTTGGACGCGTAACGCTCGAACGCCTCGCACACCTGCAGGGCCAGCTCGCGCGTCGGCGCGAGCACCAGCGCCTGGGGCGCGTTCTGGTAGACGTCGAGGTTCGAGAGCACCGGCAGCGCGAACGCGGCGGTCTTTCCGGTGCCGGTCTGCGCGAGACCGACGACGTCACGGCCCTCGAGCAGCGACGGGATGGTCGCCGCCTGGATGGCCGAAGGCGTCTCGTAGCCGAGCGCCTTCACGGCCTCGAGGACGGCGGCCGAAAGGCCGAGTGAGTCGAACGTCGGACCCTGCTCAGCCTCCACGCTGGACCCACCGCTGGGCGCGCTCAGCTCCTCGGGCGCGGGAGTGGTGGATACGGCAGATTCAGGGTCGGTGCTCACCCTCCAACGGTAGGCCCATATAGCACGTTCTATGCATTTCTCGGCGCGGTGGGCCCCGTCACTTGTCCATCAGTCGCAGAGCTCAGGAGACGATGACGTCGTCGCCGACCGCGATCTCGCCAGGATGGGCGACGGCGAGATGCACCGCCGCCCACACCTTGCCGTCCCAGCGGCGATGCTTGGCGAGAGCACGGAGCGGGTCCTTGCCCGACTCCAGCGTGTCGGCGTCGATCGTCGTCATCACGCACCGGTCGATCGGGGCTGCGACCCGGAATCGGGCGCCGCCGATCGCGACCTCACTCCAGCCGTCCTCGGCGAACGCCTCCGGGGCACCCTCGATCAGCAGGTTGGCACGGAAGCGCCGCGCCGGGACCTCGCCCTCGGACCACTCCTCGATCTGGACGGCCGAGGCCTCCGTGACCAGCGATACCGGCGAGGAGTCCTGGAACGCGGCGAACTCACCGGGCCGATACTTCGCCGGGTTCATCGGCCGCTTCGTCGGATCGGCACACCACATCAACCTCAGGTCGTCGCGGCCGAGCGCCTTCCTCAGCCACGCGTCGGCAGGCTCTCCGACGGCCTGTGCGGTGAGCGACTTCGCGAAGAAACGTACGCCGACGGCCGGCGCCTCCCGTTCGGGCGCCGCCACCTCCAACGGGTCCATCTCGGGAGCGTTGAGCAGCAAGTCCACCCCCGCCGGCCCGCCGGTCGACGGCGTGTCCGCCACGACCCTGAACAGCTCCCTCACCTCACGAGCCGTCACCAGCTTGCCGCTGCCGTCGATGACCAGCCACTCGCGGTCGCCCACGATCCCGGCCCTGCCGACGTACGCCTCCTCGACCGGTCTGATCGCCGTCGACTTCACCGGATGGATGTTGATGCCTGCGAGGCGCATGGGGCCCATTGAAGCGGACACCGCTACTCGACGGTGACTGATTTAGCGAGGTTCCGGGGCTTGTCGACGTCGTGGCCGAGAGCCTTGGCGGCGTGGAACGCGATCAGCTGGAGTGGGATGGTCAGCAGGATCGGGTCGAGCTCGACCTCGTTCTTCGGTACGTCCACGCGCAGCGCGTCGAGCTCGCCGAGGTCGACATCGGGGTGGGTGACGACGACCAGCGGCCCGCGACGGGCGCTGATCTCGTGCAGGGCCGCGACGTTCCGGTCGGTCAGCTCGTCCTGGGGGACGATCGCAACGGTCGGCACCGACTCGGAGATCAGCGCGAGCGGACCGTGCTTCAGCTCGGAGGTCTGGTAGGCCTCCGCGTGCCGATAGGAGATCTCCTTCAGCTTCTGAGCACCTTCGCGCGCGACCGGGTAGCCGCGTACGCGACCGACGAAGAACATCGACTCGGCCTCGGCCAGCCGTGCCGCGACCTCCTCGAGGTGGGACTCGCTCTTGAGGATCTCCTCGATCTGGGTCGGCAGCGCCTGCAGGCCGGCGATGAGCCGCTTCCCGTCTGCGATCGAGAGGTCCCGCACACGTCCCAGCTGGAGTGCCAGGAGCGAGAACGCGACGAACATGTTGGTGAGCGCCTTGGTCGAGGCGACCGCGATCTCCGGACCGGCGTGCAGGTAGATGCCGCCGTCGACCGCGCGCGCGATCGCCGAGCCGACGACGTTGACGACGCCGAGGACCCGGCCGCCCTTGCGCTTGATCTCCTGGACGGCGAGCAGGGTGTCGATCGTCTCGCCGGACTGGGACACGGCGACGTAAAGGGTGTCGGGCTCGATGATCGGGTTGCGGTAGCGGAACTCCGATGCCGCCTCGGCGTCGGCGGGGACCCGGGCGAGCTCCTCGATCAGCCCGGCACCCATCTGGCCGACATAGTAGGCGGAGCCGCAGCCGAGGATCTTCACCCGGCGGATCGCGCGCAGCTCGCGCGGGTCGAGGTTGAGCCCGCCGAGGTGGGCCGTGCCGAACCGCTCGTCGAGCCGGCCACGCAGCGCCCGCTCGACCGAGGACGGCTGCTCGAGGATCTCGGTGAACATCCGCGGCTCGTCGGCGAGCTCGCCGTACTCGTACGCCGACGGATCCACATCGACCTCACGGGCCGTCGTGGTGGTCGTCGTCAGGTCCTGGCGGAACGTCGTGAAGCCGGTCGCGGTGATGGTCGCGAGCTCGCCGTCGTCGAGGTGGGCCACGGTGGTGGTGTGGCGTACGACCGCGGCCAGGTCCGAGGCGACGTACATCTCCCCGTCGCCGACGCCGACGATCAGCGGCGAGCCGTTGCGGGCCACGACCATGCGGTCGGGGAAGTCGGCGTGGACGACGGCGAGGCCCCAGGTGCCCTCGACCTGGGAGAGGGCGTCGACGACCTTGGCCTCCAGGGTGTCTGCGCTCGACGACCCGATGAGGTGGGCGAAGACCTCGGTGTCGGTGTCGCTGACCAGCTCGACGCCCGCCTCGGTGAGCCGCTCCCGCAACGAGGCGGCGTTGTCGACGATCCCGTTGTGGACGACGGCCACGCGACCGTCCGCGGAGACGTGCGGGTGGGCGTTGGTGTCGTTGGCCGGGCCGTGGGTCGCCCACCGGGTGTGGCCGATGCCGACCTTGCCGGCGAACCGCTTCGGCAGGGCATCGACCAGATCGCGTACGCGTCCGGCCTTCTTCACCACCTGGAGCCTGCTGCCCAGCACCGCGACGCCCGCCGAGTCATAGCCGCGGTGCTCCAGCCGGGCCAGCCCCTCGGTGAGCAGGCCGGCAGCCTGCTGGGGTCCGATGTAGCCGACGATTCCGCACATGTGTCCTGTCCGTTCTATCCGTAGATGAGCCGTCGCAGCTGCCGTTCGGTCAGCTGCGGCGCGGCGACGACCCGCGCCCGAAGCTCCTCGGCGAGCTGCGCGAAGATCGCGTCGTTCTTCGCGCCGTATGTCTTCAGCTGTGCATGCCGACGGCGTACGTAGGCCTCGACCGGTTCGTCGAAGTACGCCACCACGTCCTCGATCACGCGCGCCGCCTCCGCGGGCCGAAGCCCGGTGGTGGCGACCAGGTGGTCGATCAGCGCTTGCTCGGCATTCACCTCACCAACTGTGAGCCACCCACGGGACAACGTTCAAGTTTCTGCCCGATTTCGGGCAGAACTTCCGCCCTCGCGCCTGAGTGGGGCGCCGCACACCCATATCGCCCCTTTCGAGCTCTCGAAGTGGAGCGCCGCACCCGATCTGGCGGACTGCTTGGACATACGGGTGGGGGTGCGGTACCTTAGGTGAACACAAGGTGAACAGGAGGTGTCTGATGAACGGTAATAAAGTGACTGGCAAGCTCGAGCTCCGTTGGCTCCCCGTCGTCGACCGCCGCGGCCGTAAGCACATGGAGGCCCGCTGGGTCGAAGTCAGTGCTCCCGCGACCACTCGTCACGCTGCCTGACAACCGCTCAACGCTTCCGAGGCCCGCTCCCGACAGGGGAGCGGGCCTCGTGCGTTTAGGGATAGCGTTGTCACTGCAACCAAATTTTCCGCCGTCGTCAGGAAAGGCCACGCGAGCGGGAACATTGGGAGAGATTCCCCCGTTATGATGCTTGCAGTTTCAACCAATTCTTCCAGGAGCACATTCGCTATGGGCATTTTCAGCAAGAAGGACACGGCACCCGCCGAGACCGAGTTCGACACCCCGACCGCCGCCATCGAGGACATCGCGGGTGACTACACCCTCGACGTCGCCCACACCCGCCTGGGCTTCTCGGCTCGCCATGCGATGGTGACCACCGTCCGCGGCTCGTTCAAGGAGTTCGAGGGCACCGCGACGATCGACACCGCCGAGCCGTCCAAGTCCAAGGTCTCGCTGACGATCAAGGCTGCCTCCGTCGACACCGGAAACGCCGACCGCGACGGCCACCTGCTCTCGGGTGACTTCTTCGAGAACGAGGCTCACCCCAACATCACCTTCGAGTCGACCGAGGTCGAGTTCGACGGCGAGACCTGGAACATCACCGGCGACCTGACCATCAAGGGCGTCACCAAGTCGGTCACCGTTCCGTTCGAGCAGACCGGTTCCGCCAAGGACCCCTTCGGCAACACCCGCGTCGGCTTCGAGGGTGCGGTCGCGATCAACCGCACCGACTGGGGCCTCTCCTTCAACGCCGCCCTCGAGACCGGTGGCGTGCTCGTCTCCGAGAAGATCAAGCTCGAGTTCGACATCTCCGCGATCAAGAACGCGGACGACGCCGCCTGATCTGAGGTCGATCTGACCCACGATGCGTCGGGG